>JBASAH010000537.1:0-7364 GCA_049650505.1 Xanthobacteraceae bacterium | reverse complement strand
GGTCCCTTGCGGCGCGTGCGACTGGTGCCTCGAGGGCCGCCCGCATCTTTGCCCGTCGCGCCAGCTGCTTTCAGTGCCGCCACGGGCCGGCGCCTTTGCCGAACTGGTACGGGTGCCAGAGCGCAACGTCGTCAGGATTCCCGATGGTCTCGACAGTGCGAAAGCGGCTCTGACCGAGCCTTTGGCGGTGGCCTATCACGCCGTCAACTTGGCCGCACGATTGTTGCAGCGGCCGATCGCGGCGAACCGCTGCCTGGTGCTCGGCGGCGGCGGCATTGGGCTCGCCTGCGCTTTGGTCCTGGCGATGCATGGCGCTTCCGACGTTCACATTGGCGAACCCAATCTGGCACGCCGGCAGACTGCCACGCGTGCCGGTCCGTTCCAATGCTACGCACCCAATGGGGCCGGCCAGCCGGCCAAACTGTCGATGGACCTCGTGATCGACGCGGTCGGCGCCGCCGCGACGCGCGCCGCAGCCTCGCGCCTGGTCAAACCCGGCGGTGTGATCATTCACGTTGGTTTGTTGCCGGGCTCGGAAGGGTTTGATGTCCGCAAGATCACGCTGCAGGAGGTCATTGTCGCCGGCACATATTGTTATACGCCGCTGGAATTCCGCGAGACGCTCGACGCCATCGCCGCCGGGCGGCTCGGGCCGCTCGACTGGATCGAACAGCGGCCGCTCGCCGACGGTCCTCGCGCTTTTCAAGATATTGATGCCGGGCGAGCCGCCGCCGCTAAGATCGTGCTGCGACCGTGACATCCAGCAAAGCGACGCGCGCCTCGTCGGCGTGGTGAGCAGAGGGAACGCAGCAAATGTTTAAATTCGGCGCTGCCGTATTGGCCGCGGTTTTTCTAAGTTCACCCGCGCCGGCCGCGGTCCAGCCTTTCCCGGCCGAATTTAAGACCGAGACCATCGCCACCAATGGCGCGCGGATCTATGTGCGCCTCGGCGGCAGTGGTCCCGCTGTCGTCCTGCTGCACGGCTATGGCGAAACGGGAGACATGTGGGCGCCGCTCGCTGGGCGGCTCTCGCGCGACCATACCGTGATCGTGCCGGACCTGCGCGGCCTTGGCCTGTCGTCGCGGCCTCCCGGAGGTTACGACAAGAAGACTCAAGGCGAAGACGTTGCCGGCGTGCTCGATGCGTTCAAGATCGACAAGGTCGATCTCGTCACCCACGATGTCGGCAACATGGTCGGCTATGCATTCGCGGCCGAGCACCCGGACCGCGTGAAGAAATTCGTCATTATCGACGCGCCATTACCAGGTGTAGGTCCCTGGGACGATATCATCCGCAGCCATGCGCTGTGGCATTTCTCGTTTTATGGACCGGATGCCGAGCGGCTGGTGAAGGGCCGCGAGCGAATTTATCTGGATCGGTTCTGGAACGAATTCTCCGCCGATCCGAAGAAATTCGATGAAGTATCGCGCGCGCACTATGCCAAGCTTTATGCGCGGCCCGGCGCCATGCATGCCGGATTCGAGCAGTTCAAGGCCTTCGATCAGGACGCCACCGACAACAAGGCATTCGTCGCCAAGGGCATGCTCACCATGCCGGTTCTCGCGGTCGGCGGCGAGAAATCATTCGGTCCGATGATGGCGGCGGTAATGCGCGCCGCCGCAACGAATGTGCAGACGGCGGTCGTCCCCAATTCCGGGCATTGGGTGATGGAGGAAAATCCCGCAGCGACAATTAAGTTGGTCGAAGATTTTCTGCGCTGACGCTGCCACGCGGCTTGATCGACGGATTTTCTTCAAACTGAGGACATGCCGCGCTGGCTGCTGTCGTAAATAAATCGTGCCGATCGCACAGGCCGGTATCGCCGCGCACCGAGCCATAGGCTGAACTCAAGATATTGAGGCCCGCAATCGCGCGCTCGAGCGCTGCCGGCGTGCCGATAAAGAACCGGCATGCGGCGCATCGGGCAACGCCGAATGACGGGGCGTCAGTGGATGCCGGCCCAGTAACTGCCAAAGACGATCACCGATAAAAAGTAACCGAGGATGACGTTGACCGCGACGCCAATCGTGAAGGTCCAGAATGCGTTCCAGCCGACGACGTGCAGATCGCGAAACCGCGTCGTGAGCCCGATGCTCAAAAAGCAGAAGATGAAGGTCCAGGTGCGTAGCGACACGAGCGGAGCAAGCACGTTGGGCCGTACCGTGCTGTTGAAGTCCGCGGTGCTAAAGCCACCGGTAAAGGCGCTCATGAGCAGCGAAGCGGCAAAGAAACCGATGACGAATTTTGGGAACCGCCACCACACTTCGCGGGCGTCGGGCGCCCGGCCGGTCTGGCCTTTTTCCCACACGAAAGTTGCGATTGCGGCGAACACGACCGACCAGATGCCGATCCACAGATCGCGGCCGATAACCTTCATCAGCGTGAACGATTTGATTGCCGCGTCCTCGGCGCCGACCATTTTTCCATAGGTGGTGGCGGCCGCGAAGCCGGCGGCGTCGGCAAACTCCGAGGTGCCGATCCATGCCCCGGCGACGCCGGCGGATAGCCCCATCGCGCGCGACAGAAACGGCAGCACCAGAATCATGACCAGCGCCCAGACGACGACGAGCGTCACCGACGTGTAGAGGTGATCTTTTTTGGCGTTCACCGAGGCGGCGATCGCCATCGAAGCGGATACGCCGCACACCGCGCCGCCGACGCCCATCACCGCCGCCAGCCGTTTGTCGAGCCCGAACACGCGAGTGCCGATGAAATAGATCACCAGGCAGGTGACAAGCGAGATGATCGTTGCCTGGACGATGGCGACCGGCCCGGCCGTGAGCACGAGCGCTATCGGGAACGTGGCGCCAAGCAGAACAATCCCGGTCTTGATGAAGTATTCAACGCGAAATGCGCTGTCCATCCACGCCGGCAAGCGAAACACATTGGCGATGATAAGTCCGAGAATGAGCGCAACCAGCGGCGCTTCAAGATTGAACTGCGCCGCATTGGCCCAGCCGGCGATCGCGAACATGATGATCGAGCCGACATAAAGAAAAATGAACGCCGGCACAAACTCTTTCAGCTTCGCGCCCATGATCGCGGCGGTGGCTCCAAACAAAACGAGCCAGAAAACGAACTGATAAAGATAGAGATGAGCGTTTTGCGCGAAGTGGCCGGCGAGTTGACCAAACGAAGTCCATTTCAACCCGCCAGGATTGATCGCTAGCGCCTTGAGAATGTTGCTGCTGCCGGCTTGAAATAAGAGGATCGAAAGGACCATCAAGGCGAAACCGAGCCAGACCGCCCACCAGTCCTCTTTCAGATAAAGTTCTTTCCAGCCCAGACGTTCGGGTTTTGCTGTCTCACGGCTCGGCTCCAACGACCCCAGATTTGTCATTGCGCGGCCCCATGGTGTGAGTTGCGATTACCAATTCATGCGCAAGCGCATAGGCAGGATGCCAGTTTACTGCTCCATTATCTTTTCTTTTTGCAGGCGATCTGTAGCGCGCGGCGTATCATCGGCGAGTGCTAGGCCGGAATAATATTTCGATATGTTGAGATGATTGGCAACCATGCAATGCAGCGAAGCCAGTCGCTTGGCTGCAACCGTGCGTTTAGCGGCCGAATTCCGGAACGGGCATTTGGCCGATTGCCAGGGGCAGAACGGTCGGGGGCGCCGTTTGCAATTGGCGCACCGCGAACATGCGCGCCGCGACCGAGGGGGCCGATGGTTTATCCGCGGGCTTGTTATCCACGGTCTTGATATCCGAGGGCTCGTTATCCGCGTGGCGGGGAGAGAGTCGCGGCTGCCGCGCGCAATCTTCTTCAAGATTGGCGAGCACAAGATAGTGTTGCGCCAGCAAACGGTAACACTCGCCAAATTCTATTGACGACGTATTCTTGGCCGACAGCTCGCACTTGGCCGCTCGATCACGGTAACGCTGCGCAGAGGCGAGATGGTCAGACATGGGATGCTCGCAACTCAGGAAGGAGCGCGAGCTTGCTCGGCTGGTTAGGTAAGGGTCAAGCGGCCTGTGGATAAGTGTCTCGGTCTGACGTGTGGTCAGCTCGCCGCGCGATCGCGATCGAGCGTGAAATCGACCAAATCGGAGGAGGTTTGTCATGCGTGGCGTGATTTTTCTTGGCGAGCGCAAATTGCGGGTTGCGGACTTTCCCGACCCCACGCCCGGGCCTCACGATGTCGTCGTCGCAATCAAGGCGTCCGGCATGTGCGGCAGCGATCTCAAGTTCTATCGCGCGACCGGCGGCGAAACGGCGGCGCTCGGCTTGGGCAAGCTCGAAGGGCCGGTGATCGCCGGCCACGAACCATGTGGTGTCGTCGCTGCGGTGGGGAATAAGGTCGAGGAGCGCGCCGCTAGCGTCGGCGCTCGCGTGATGGTGCATCACTATAGCGGCTGCGGCGCCTGCCAGCATTGTCGCAGCGGATGGTCGCAGATGTGCGCGACCGGAAGCACGATCTATGGCGTTACCGCGCATGGCGCGCATGCCGATTACATAAAAGTTCCGGCGCATACGCTCGTTGCCTTGCCCAACCAAGTAAGCTTTACGACCGGCGCAGCGATTTCCTGCGGCACTGGCACCGCCTATGGCGCGTTGCGCCGGATGAATCTCAGCGGCGCGGACACCATCGCGATCATCGGGCAGGGTCCGGTCGGGCTGTCGGCGACGCAGCTGGCCGTGGCCATGGGCGCGCGCGTGATCGCGCTTGACGTGAGCGCTGAGCGGCTGACGCGCGCCAAGGTGTTCGGCGCCGATACGCTGATCGATCCCAAGGCTGCCGATCCGATCGAGGCGATCAAGGCTCTCACCCATGGCGCCGGCGCCGATTTGGCGCTGGACACGTCGGGCGCGCCAGAGGGCAGGGTGACCGCAGTGCGCGCGACGCGACCATGGGGAACGGTGTGTTTTGTCGGCGAGGGCGGCGGCGTGTCACTCGACGTCAGCCGTGATTTGTTGCGCAAGCAGCTGACGATTATCGGCTCTTGGACCTTTTCGACGATCGGGCAGGCAGAATGCGCCCGGTTCATTGCCGAACGGAAAATCGCGGTCGATCATTTGTTTACGCATCGCTGGCAGTTGACCCAAGCCGAGGAGGCGTACCGGCTGTTCGACCAGCAGACCAGCGGCAAAGGTGTCTTTGTCGCGCCGTGAGCGCCCCTGCCGGCCGTTGGCCTTGTCCAGACGGCGAACTTACTGGCAAGGCTTGCCGAATGGCCTGACTGCGGCATCGCGCCTCCGCTGCGGCGACCCAAAATGGGCTTCAATTGCGTCTTGGTTCTCGACCTGAGGCCCACAAAACGTGCTAAAAGAACGTACCGACAAGAAACGCGATAGTTGAAGTTTTAGAGGGAGGATTCCAATGGCTCGGATTCATCGGCGAAAACTGCTTCAGGTTTCTGGCGCCGGCGCCGTCGCTGCGGCGAGCGGAGGACTTGCTGCAATTCTGGCGACCGGACGGGCGCCTGCCTACGCGCAGGGCACCACGGTGCACTGGCTGCGGTGGAACGATTTCGTTCCCGGGTCCGACAAGGTCCTGCGCGAGCAAATTATCCCGGCTGCCGCCAAGGATCTTGGCATCACGCTCAATATTGAAATGATCAACGGCAATGACATCCAGGCGCGCACCACGGCCGCCATTCAGTCGGGGAGCGGCCCAGACGTGATTTGCGCGCTCAACAACTGGCCGCAGCTCTATGCCGACAGCATGGCCGACGTCAGCGACGTTGCCGAGAAAATCGGCAAGGAGCAGGGGGGCTTTTACAAAGAGTCGATTGCTGTTGGCAACAATGGCAAGAAATGGCTCGGCGTTCCCTGGTGCATCCTTGGCAACGAGAACGCGTATCGCAAATCGTGGTTCGAGGCGGTCGGGTTCACCAAGTTTCCGGAGACCTGGGACGATTACCGCGCCGCCGGCAAGAAGCTCAAGGCCAAGGGCCAACCGCTCGGCCAGGCGATGGGTCATAGTTTCGGCGATCCGCCGACCTTCTTCTATCCGTATCTGTGGTCTTGGGGCGGCAAGGAGGTCGAAAAGGATGGCAAGACGGTCGCGCTAAACAGCAAGGAAACCGTCGAGTCGGTCAAATTCTGGACTGCCTTCTGGAAGGAATGCTGCGACGAAGGCGGCCTCGCCTGGGACGATTCCAGCAATAACCGCGCTTTCCTGGCTAGCACCATCTCCTCAACGCTCAATGGCGCCTCGATTTACATCGAGGCCAAGCGCAAGCCCGACTCCTACTCAGCGGACATTCCGGGCATGCCGCTATGGCAGGACATTCTGCACGGGGCGCTGCCTAAGGGTCCGGCAGGGCAGTTCTCCTATCAACTGCCGATGACGAACATGTTGATGGGCTATTCCAAGCAGCAGAAAGCTGCCAGGGACTTTCTCGCTTGGATCACCTCGAAGCCGATCTACCAGGTGTGGTTCAATTCGCAGCAGGGCTATTCGGTTGGCGCAACTACCGTTTGGGAAGACGACCCGATCTGGAAAAACGATCCAGTCATGGCACTGTTCCGCCAAGCCGGTCGCTCTGGGCAATTCCCTGGCTATGCCGGGGCCGCGGATCGCAAAGCCGGCGAAGTGATGAGCAAGTACGTTATCGTCGACATGTATGCCAAAGCGGTTCAAGGCATGCCGGCCGAGGATGCAGTGAAATTGGCAACCCTCGAGTTGCAGAAAATTTACGTCTGACTTGCCGCACAATGATCTGTCACGTCTCGGAATGCCGTAGCCGCACTGCCTGCCCGATCGGGCGGGATGGCGCGGCCGGCGCCGAGCCGGAGAGGAACGGGCAATGGCAATAAGCGAGGCCGTAGGTCAACGACCGTTCGTGCGGGCCCCGCAGCGTGGCGCGGTTACCCGGCTGCTTGAGGACGAACGTTGGTTGGCGGCGGCACTGCTGGTGCCGACCGTCGTGCTGCTCGGCCTGTTTATTGCCTATCCCTTCGTCGAAGGTGTGTTGCTGGCCATCACCGACACGAAGGTCGGTATCCCCGGACATTTCGTCGGCCTGCAGAACTTCGTCGCACTGTGGTACGACAGCATTTTTCGCACCGCTGTTTGGAATACGTTCGTCTACACGGTGGTTGCGACCGTGTTCAAGCTCGCTTTAGGCTTATGGCTGGCGCTGCTGCTCAATCGGCATTTCAGGGGCAAGGCGTTCACCCGGGCGTTTATTCTGTTGCCCTTCATTATTCCGACAGTGCTGTCGACCTTCGCCTGGAAATGGATGTTCGATCCGACCTTCAGCGTTATCAACTGGTCGCTGTTTCAGGTTGGCCTCAGTCACAGCCGGATCAACTGGCTTGGCGATCCCGATCTCGCGTTGATTTCGGTGATCATCGTCAATGTGTGGCGCGGCGTGCCGTTCTTTGCGATCAGCCTGCTCGCCGGACTGCAAAC
>JBASAH010000536.1:0-2638 GCA_049650505.1 Xanthobacteraceae bacterium | reverse complement strand
TTTGGACAGGCTCTGGTGAACAGCATCCTTGTTAGCGCTGGGGCAACAGCGCTGTGCCTCATCATCGCCATTCCTGCCGCCTACGCCACTTCGCGGATGCCGTTCCGCGGGCAAAGGCTGTTCCGCCAATTCCTGCTTGTCACTCAAATGTTGTCGCCGGTCGTGCTTGTCCTGGGTATTTTTCGACTCATGGTGAGAATGGGCCTCGTAGACAAGCTTTACGCGTTGGTGCTCTGCTACGCGGCCTTCAACCTGGCCTTTGCCGTTTGGATGCTGCAGGCCTACTTTCGCACCATTCCGAGGGAACTGGAGGAGGCCGCCACGCTCGATGGCGCTTCGGCGTTCCAGCGGCTGTGGCTTGTGTTCCTGCCGCTGGCCGCTCCGGCCCTCGGCGTGACCGCGACATTCGTCTTCATCTATTGCTGGAATGAGTTCGTGCTCGCGCTAACCCTGCTGCGCTCGAATGAGAACTTCACCTTGACCTTCCAAATTTTCTCGTTGGTCGGCGGCGGATATGCGATCGAGTGGGACAACGTCATGGCCGCGACGCTCCTCGCTAGCGTTCCGGTCGCGATCGTCTTTGCAAGCCTGCAGCGTTATCTGGTCAGCGGACTGGCTCTCGGAGCGATCAAGTAACAAACCTTCATGGCTCCGGGCAAACCGAACAAGGAACGAGAAATCATGGGAGTGCTCGATCGATTTCGCCTCGATGGGAAGCGGTCTTTGGTCACAGGAAGCAGCCGGGGTCTGGGGCGAGCGATGGCCTTAGCCTTTGCCGAAGTTGGCGCTGACGTCATCCTGACCGGCCGCACTCAGGAAACGCTCGACACCACGGCCGGGGAAATCCGGGCGATGGGACGCAAGGCGTGGACGATCATGGCTGACATGGGGGTGCCAGCGGAATGCGATAGAGCCTATCGCAAGGCGATCGGCGAGATGGGTCCGATTGATGTCCTCGTCAATAACGTCGGCAACCGCGAGGAGAACGTGCCCATCGAGGCAGAATCGCTTGAGACCTGGCAGCGGTTGCTCGATCTCAATTTGACCAGTTGCTTCATTGGCACCAAATTGGTGGGCGAAGCTATGATCCACCGCGGCATTGGTGGTCGCATCATCAACATCGCTTCGATAAGCGCGATCATCGCCAATCGGGGGATTGCCGGGCGGCACTATGAAACAGCGAAGGCAGCTGTCCTACACTTCACTCGCTGCGCGGCCGCCGACTGGGCGCCACATGCGATTACCGTCAATGCGATCTGCCCAGGCCTCTTCATGACAGACGCAAATAAGGAATGGAACAAGACGAGGCCGGATGTCATTCAAGCCATCGTCACGAACATCCCGATGGGTCGCACCGGCGACCCCGAAGAGATTGGACCATTGGCGGTTTATCTAGCGAGCCCAGCGGCCGCCTATGTCACCGGAGCCGCCTACGTTATCGATGGTGGTTACACGCTGTGGTAGTCGGCAGAATTTTTGAGTCGCCGGGTTGGATCCGATTCCCGAGAGGTGAACTTGATGCAGCTTGATCTGGTTCTCCGAGGGGGGCGGGTTATCGATCCGTCACAGGCTATCGACTCCGTCACGGACGTTGGCTTCCAAGATGGTCGTGTCGCCGCAATCGGCTCAGGACTTTCCAGCGCGAAGGTCAAGGACGTTAGCGGCCTCATCGTCACGCCGGGCCTCATCGACTTGCATACTCATGTCTATTGGGGCGGCACCTCGCTTGGAGTCGATCCTCTTCGTCTCGCTCGCGGCGGGTGCACGACGGTGCTCGATGCGGGCAGCGCGGGGCCAGGCAACTATCCCGGTTTTCTGGAACATGTAATCCGGCCGTCCTCTCCGGTACGAATCCTTGCTTTTCTTAACGTATCCTTCGCCGGCATTTATGGGTTCGCTCGTCGCGTTATGGTCGGCGAAAGCGGCGATTTGAGGCTGATGGCGCCGGCCGAGGCGGTCGAGGTCGTAAACGCGAATCGCGATACGATCGTCGGCGTCAAGGTTCGAGTGGGCCTCCACGCCTCCCAATATTCTGGCATTATCCCGCTCGACATAGCCCGGCAGACGGCGGAAGAACTGGGTCTGCCGATGATGGTCCATATCGATCATCCTCCCCCGACGCTCGAGGACGTTCTGGCGCGGCTCCGGCCGGGTGACATTCTGACCCATTGCTTCCGCCCGTTCCCGAACAACCCTGCGACCGCCGATGGCGGCGTGCGAGACGCGGTGATCGAGGCGCGCAAGCGGGGGATTCTCTTCGACATCGGCCACGGCATGGGATCTTTTGCGTTCAAGACTGCCCGGACGATGGCGGCCAATGGGTTCGCGCCGGACTGCATATCGAGCGACGTCCACGCCTTGTGCATCGACGGCCCCGCTTTTGATCTTCTTACCACGATGTCGAATTCCTCTGCCTCGGCATGAAGCTCGACGAGGTCCTACGCGCTGCGACGGCGACGCCGGCCAAGGCTTTGCGCCGCAGCGATCTCGGCAACCCGCGGCCCGGCGGCGTCGGCGAGGCTTCGATCCTCGAACTCAAGAATGGCAAGTTCGACTATGTCGACGTGGTGGGCGAGCGAATGATCGGGGACTGGCGCTTGGAGGCGCGCGGAATTGTGCTCAACGGCCAATTGTGGAA
>JBASAH010000535.1:0-2368 GCA_049650505.1 Xanthobacteraceae bacterium | reverse complement strand
ACTCAGCAGGCTGTGTCGCACGCATGTTGCGTGGAGTAGCCGTTGGCCAATGAGAACCATTGAGAACAAAAGGGAATTTTTTGCAACACGCGCGACACAAAAACGGCCCCGCTGGCGACGGAGCCTTGTCGTTTTATCCCGCAGCCGCAGCCACTTGACGGTAGCGGCTCGTGGGGCCGAGGAATCAACCGCCTGGCGCCAGCCCGATGATCTTGTCGCGCTGTGCAACAAAGCAGGCACCGAGCTGCCTGAACTGTTCGCGGCCGCCCGCAGCGTGCATGGCTGGTCCGAACACACGGCTCTCGCCCAAAAGCTGCTCGGCGATGATCCGGTTGCGATCATTGAAGCACTTAAGGCGGCGATCCGCGCGGGTGCCGTTCCCTCTGACCTTAGCCGCTCGCTCGCGTATGGGGCGGCGCTTCGGGTCGCGCGCTTCGGCAATGCCAACGAGCACTCGGATTGGGAGACGGCGCACCACGTCTTTAGCTACGCCAACGCCGTTGACCAGATACTCAAGCGGATTGGGACCGTTAATACTGAAAGTCAGGTCACGGCCGTGCGTGGCGTCCTGCATGGAGCCATGGCGCTCTATCTCACCCGCTATCTTAATGTGCCTCCCGCCCGCATCCCGGGAGACGATGGCGAGCAGCTCGATGACCTACCTGCCGGGGCTGGAAAAATACGCGCCGCCTTGCTTGACGCGTTCGATCGACAGCGACAGGTCGATCTCGCGGCGAGGCTCGTGGCTCGGCATCTCACGCTCGGCCATTCGTCACAGGAGCTAATAGTAGCCCTGGTGCGTGCGGTGCTGCGTGAAGATGCTGGCTTCCACGCTTATCAGATGCTTGAGGCGGGAGTCAGGCAGTTCATTGTTTGGGGCAACACCGACGAGGGCCGGCACATCCTAATTGCGATCGCTCGCTATCTTGCAGCCCACTCTCCAACCGAACGGGCAGCGCTCCAGACGGCCGACATCGCCCGGCGCCTGATGCGGGGCGGCGAACTCCATCAGGAGACTGGCGCGTCCTAACACGCATATCGGTCCCGACATTCAAGGAGGCGCACATGATGATTTGGTATGTCCCTCAAAACGTTCCCGCTTGGCTGATAGACTCCAACGTTATCGCTACCCTGCGCCGGCCGCCGAAGGACCCACAGCCTAGTTTAATCGCTGTCACCCCCGGCCGTTTAGCGTCGACCTATCCTGGTTCGATGCAGCATTAGCAGCTGGTGCCCGTTGCCGAGAAGACAGAGGAGGATGACATGCCCACAAGTGTCAAACAGATGATGGAAGCTGCCAACGCGATGGTGCCGAGGATCACGGCGGCGCAGGCCATGGAGATGATGGCGAAGGGGAACACGCTCGTCATCGACGTGCGCGATGCTCCGGAGGTGGAAAAGAGCGGAAAAGTCGCCGGGGCCGTCCACGTCTCGCGTGGCATGCTTGAGTTTCGCGCTGATGCGGAAACTCCCTACCACGATACGAATTTCGCCAAGGACAAGGTACTCATCCTGTACTGTGCGTCGGGTGGCCGCTCAGCGCTTGCGGGCAAGGTGCTTAAGGAGATGGGCTACGACCAGGTCTACAACCTCGGGGCATTCAAGGATTGGGCCGAAAGCGGCGGGGAAGTTGACAAGCCCATCGAGGCTGGCATGTGAGTCCGGCAGGAAGATATAGAAGGTCCGTGAGCAATCCAAATACAGTCAGAACGCCGTCCTCATGTCTGACCCCAAGCGGACATTGGCCTCGCCAAAGTCGCGTAACGGGAACTGTGGAACGTCAGCCCTATCACTCCGGCTTGATATTCGCCGCCTTGATCACCTTGGCCCACTTCTCGGTTTCCGCGGCTATGAATTTGCCGAACTCAGCGGGCGTCATCGACATCGGCACAGCGCCTAAGTCGGCGAGTCGCGCTTTCATCTTGGGATCTGCGAGAGCGGCGTTGATCTCCTTGTTGAGCCTGTCGATGATCTCGGTGGGTGTGTTCTTGGGCGCGCAGATCCCATACCAACCGCTCGCCTCGTAGCCCGGTACGAATTCGGCCACGGTCGGGATTTCCGGCAGCGCCGCAGAGCGCGTCGCGGAGGTGACTGCAAGGGCGCGCAATTTGCCGGTCCGGATGTACTCAATCGAATGAGTTATTGGAGCAAACAAGACCTGCACCTGTCCGCCGAGCAGATCGGGCATGAAATTGCCGCGGTACGGGACGTGAAGCAAGTTGACACCGGCCATCCTCATGAACAGCTCGCCGAAAACATGGGTCGCGCCCCCGATGCCGGCCGACGCCATGTTGAGCTTGCCCGGATTGGCCTTGGCATAAGCGATGAATTCGGGAACCGACTTGGCCGGAACCGACGGGTTCACCAC
>JBASAH010000534.1:0-2020 GCA_049650505.1 Xanthobacteraceae bacterium | reverse complement strand
CGCGAATACAGTAGTCCGGTCGGCGACATTGGCGAGCGCATCGTCGCTCAAGGCATCGATCTGCGTACCGAGCACAATGGTGCCTGGATCTAGTCCGACGTCCCGACATACTTTTCGAGTGATCACTTCATTATCACCGGTCAGGATCTTTACTCGAACACCCTTTTTCGACAGTGCCTTGATGGCCGGACCAGCACTGTCTTTGGGCGGATCGAGGAACGCTATATAACCGAGCAGCGTTAAATTCTTTTCGTCGGCGACTGTGTACGCTGCCTGCGGCGTGGCAAACTCCCTGTAGGCTATAGCAACAACGCGAAAGCCATCGGAATTGAGCGAGATCGTTTCTCGCCGCGCCGCCTCGAAATGACTTGCATCTAGCGCACCTGTCGCATCGTCAATTTCGTACCGCCTGCAGACAGCGAAGATTTCCTCTACAGCGCCCTTGCAGATGAGGATGTGTTTATCGTCCGGCCGCGCTACGACGACCGAAAGCCGCCGGCGCACAAAGTCGAATGGAATTTCGTCGACTTTGGCGTATTCCTCGATGCCGAGCATTTTGTGGACATCGACGTGCTGCAGGACGGCGACATCGAGCAAGTTTTTCAGCCCTGATTGAAAGTGGCTGTTGAGATAGGCGCATTGCAGGACCCGGTCGGAGTCCTTGCCGTTGATGTCGAGGTGTCGCTTGAGAATAATGCGGTCTTGGGTCAGCGTGCCGGTCTTGTCGGTGCAGAGGGTATCCATTGCGCCGAAGTTCTGAATCGAATTCAGTCGCTTGACGATGACCTTGGCGCGAGACATGACAACCGCGCCCTTGGCAAGGTTCACCGTCACGATCATTGGCAGCATTTCCGGCGTGAGGCCGACTGCCACCGCGACGGCAAACAGGAGCGCTTCCAGCCAATCGTGCTTGGTTATGCCGTTTATCAAGAAAACGGTCGGTCCCATCACCACAATGAACCGGATCATCAACCAGGTGAAACGGCTCACGCCCCGATCGAACGCCGTTGGTACGCGCCGACCGGCGATCTTGTCGGCCAGTTGTCCAAAAAAGGTCTTTGGGCCGGTGTGGACGATGACGCCAGTGGCAAACCCGCTAACGACATTGGCGCCCATAAAACAAATATTGGACAGATCGAATGCGTTGCCGCACGGTACGTTAAAAGCATGGGCAAATTTCTCGGCCGGCATCGCCTCGCCGGTGAGCGCGGATTGATTAACGAAAAGGTCCTTTGCCTCGATCAGCCGCAGATCGCTAGGAATCATATCGCCAGCCGAAAGCCGCACGATGTCGCCGGGCACAAGGGTCTCAATCGGAATCTCGGCAAATTCAGCCGTATTGCCGGTCTTTCGCTTGACACTCGCTGTCGTCTTGACCAAGGCCCGCAACTTGGCCGCCGCCTCGTTCGAGCGATGCTCTTGGATAAAGGCGGTCGTCACCGCGAGCAGGATCATAATGGCGATTACTGCCGCCGCGCGGATATCGCCGAGAAAATATGAGACGATTGCAAGGGCCAGCAACAGCGCATTGAGTGGGTTCTGAATGCGGCCGACGAGTTCGCGCAGTATCGTCGGCTTTTTTTCCCGAGTGATAAGATTTGGCCCAAAGTAGGCGAGGCGTCGCTCTGCTTCGGCTTGGTCGAGTCCCTCAACGCAAGAAGCACATTCAGTGCACGCGGCTTGTGCGGGCACCCTGCTGAGCGCGACCAGTTCCTCCGATAGCGCCGGTTGGCCGACGGTTGCTCCGTGAGCATGCGTCGGCTGACGACTTTCCAAGAGTGCCGGCGAGCCAAACATGTTTCTCAAAATATCAATTTCCAATCAATAATGCGCCGTCTGCCGGACGGCGTCGTCAGCTTCAAAGGCATTCCTTATGTGCCAGCCCACTGATTTGGAAACTGCGCTGGCGAGCGCCGCCTCCACGCCGCGAAGCTCGCCGGGTTTCCGACCCGGACAATGGGCACCTCTGCTCGGTCGATTGTGCGGACGCGACCCCAACAATCGCGACCCCGGCCAGTAG
>JBASAH010000533.1:0-5579 GCA_049650505.1 Xanthobacteraceae bacterium | reverse complement strand
GCTCGCGCCCGCGGAACCGCTCGGGCTTGATGCCTTCGACATGACCGTGCCGGGTCAAGATGATTTTGGTCATCTTCGTGTTGAAGATTTAAGCCCAAGGCGTGCGTCTTCGCCAAGCGGTGGCATTATTTCCACCCAAGCCGCTCCACGATAGCGCGGCCCATGATCCACTCTTTGTCCTCGTCCGATAGGAAATCCAGGGTCTCGGTGAAATGCTTGATGCGCTGGCGGTAGGTGGCTTTGCGATAGGAGTTCGTGAGGTCGGTTCCCCAGTGACAGCGGCGTGGGCCGAAAGTGTCGAACAGCCGTCGGATATGCTGGGTCATGTCGCGAAATGGATATGACTCCGAAGAATAAAATGGCGTGGCCGACAGCTTCACCGAAACATTCGGGTATTTGGCGAGTGCGGCGGTGTCCCTGACCCCCTCGCTCAGCTTGCCTTGTTTCACCATTTCGCCGGTGACGCCGAGGTGATCGGCGATCATAGCCAGCTGCGGATGGCGCTCCGCGACAGGCGCGAAGTGCGTCATCGGCGCGCCATAGAACATCACCGGCAGACGGTATTTCTCCGCAAGCGGCCAGAACCAATCGACGCTGCCGTCGGTCAGCCAGCTCCATTGCGGCGGATGAAAGGTCAGCCTGATGCCGAGCATTCCCGGCTGCTTCTTCCAATCCGGTAGCAGCTTTGCGGTGTTCGGATCGTTCACTGGAATGCGCCCCATGACGGCAAAACGCGCCGGGTATCGGCGCACCGCTTCGAGCGCATAATCATTGCGATCGCCTTCCCAGGACGGCGGGACGATGACGGCGCGGTCAACACCCGCTTCATCCATCATCGGCACGAGCTGTTCGATTAAAAACGGCTCCGGCAGCTGGGCGACGCGATTTGGCAGCCACGGGCGGTCCGGCGTGTTGGCTTTCCACAAATGAACTTGCGCGTCGACAATCATTGCGTTCCTCCTCAATTTTTCAACGAATCTGCCGCGCGCGGGCGCGGCGCAATGGTATCGATCAAATTTCGGTCACAGCCGCCGTAGCGGCAGCGACCAGGCGAGCAGGGTACCGACGCCGGTGAAAGCGGCGATAGTGAGAAACGCGGCGCGGAACGCTTCGCCGATCTCGGCATGAATGCTGGCTTGCCGGGCCGGCGTCAGACTTGCAATGACATCCGGCCCCTGGTCGATGATGCTGCCGAACAGGGTCGCGGTGCTGCGGTCGCCCGCCGACAGAATTGAAAACAAGATCGTCGCCACCGCGGCCGTGCCGACGGCGGCGCCAACCGAGCGGGAAAATTGGACCATGGCCGCTCCGGTGCCGAGCAGCCGCGGTCCTGAAACCGCCTGCACCGTCACTTGCACCACACCCATGACAGTACCCATGAATAAAGCGATTAAGCAGAAGGACCATGCCAGCTGAGCGGGTGTAAGGTGCGGCGCGCCAAAAGCGATCGCAACAAGCCCGACGGTCGCCGCCATCAATCCGTAAGTGGGAAACACCGCGGTGCAACCGGTCCTCGTAACCATCTGCCCGGTGAACATTGAGCCGATCCCGATGCCGGCGGTCAACGGCAACAGCACTAATCCAGTCTCCGCGGGGGAAGCGCCGCGCACCGCCCGCAGGTAAATCGGCAGAAATGTGATCAACGAAACCAGAGCGGCGCCGTGGCAGGCCGCCATCGCATCGGCACGCCAGATCGATGGCTGTTTGAACAGGCGCGGCGGGATGAGTGGCGATGTAGTGATCGTTTCCTGCCAAGCCAACAGACCGAGCGCGACAAAGCCAAACAGCAAAAGCCCGAGCGCCAAGGGTAGCGTGCTTAGCTCCATGCGCTGCACCTGTTCGAGGGCCAATATGACCGGCCCCACGAAGAAGATAAACAGCACCAGCCCGGGCGAATCGAAAGTCGTGCGGCGGCGGTCGCCCTCGCGTGGCGGGATGCGAACGACGAACAAAAAAGCAAGCAGGCCGAGCGGAATGTTAATCAGAAAGATCGATTGCCAGCCAAACGCTTGGGTCAGATAGCCGCCGGCTACGGGGCCAAATGTATTCGAGCTCACTGCCACGCCGGCAAGATAGCCTTGATAGCGGCCGCGCTCACGCGGCGGTATCGCCTCGCCGATCAGCGCTTGCGACAGGGTCATCAATCCGCCGCCGCCGAAACCCTGAATCACGCGAAAAACGGTGAGGACTTCGATGCTCGGCGCTAAAGCGCACAGCACCGATCCTGCCATGAATATTCCGAGCGCCACGAACATCATCAGGCGGCGGCCGAAGGTGTCGCCGAGCCGGCCATAGACCGGAGCGGCAATGGTATTGGCGATCAGATACGAGACGACGACCCAGGAGGCGCGCTCGATTTCCCCCAAATCGGACGCAATTGCCGGAAGCGCCGTAGCCACGATCGTCTGATCGGCCACGGCGAGAAACATCGGCAGCATGATGGGAGGAAAGACGGTGAGAAATTGCGAACCGGCGCTTGCGGGCGCTGGGGTCGCTGCTGTCGCACCGGCCTCATGCGTATGGGCCCCACCGCTGCTGGTAACGTCTGGCGTTGCGGTGGCTGGTGCGGACGGATCGGAACGCTTGGGAGCAAGGCGGTCGGCGGCCTGCGGCTGGTCCAAAGATTCATTCATCGCATAGCGCCGGTCACCAAGGAATAACGCCAAATCTGGGGTCGCGCGGGGGGTGCCAATTAATGACTGAGACGGCAATTTCCCATAGCTAATTTCCCATGGCTAATTTCCCATGGCTAATTTCCCACGGCTGGTGACCGAAAGTCACGCTGCAATTACCTTCGCCCGAAGCCTCGGCGGCTATGCTGAGCTGAGGGACCTCGCCGCAGCAATAGGGGAGGCCGGCCGGGCAAAGAACCGGGCGCCGTACGAGCGCTAATTTGCGGCAAAAGCGCCGGCCGCCCTGAAGCGGCCGGGGCTTTCTCGTACGGTGACGCGCTCGGCTGTGTTCAGCCGATAAAACCGCTCAGCCGACGAAGGTGACGCGTTCCTGTTCCCGCGCCTCTTCGGCGCTGGTGGGTTGCGCGGGAAGTTGTAGAACCGTCGCCTGCTGGCCTTCGCACAACAGCGTCAACAGCACAATTCGCCCATCGGGAAATTCGAGGGCGTCGTGATGGGCCGCCATCTTGTCCTTGTTGACCTGACGAAAGATGGCCGTCTCGTGATGGATGGTCTTGGTCTTCCAGCCGAGCAAGCCGGCCGGCAGGCACGCTACCTCGCTCGCGAAAGCAAGCTCCGTTCCTGGGCGGATACATACCGCCAATCCAGGATCGTCCGATGCCGAGAACCCACGTGTTCCGGTGCCGAAATCACGCGTCACGAGTCTGTCGCCCACTTTTGCGGGCCTTGACCGCACGCTTTGGAGGCTAAAGTCACACATTGGCGACTCCTTTTTTCCCAGTCTTGCGCTACTCTGCCCCACAGCCGTACCGATAACGCCGTCAAAGCAAAAATGGTGCCGCGCTCCACCGAACGAAAGACATTTCGGCGGAAGCGCGCCCAGGCCGAACGCGATTGGCGGGAATCGGCAGTGTTTGGCGCTTGAAGCGCTGCTCTGCCAACCCCGTAGCGCGCGTTCGATCTCGATCTCGCCTGTGGCTCGCCCGGTTCGCGCCGCAATTTTCGGCAGCCTGCCCGCCTTGCGGGCGATACGACGCGTCAGATCACTGGGGCGCGACCGTCATGTCGCGTCAGCGCACGGCGATCCCACCCACCATGCCATCCCAATCGTGATCGCCACAGCGCAGATCGTAAGAACCGGGTGCGCCAGGCGTCAAAAAGACATCTTTGCTCTCGCCGGGTTGCACCACGACTTCGGTGTGCTCGCGATTGAGCGCTTGCGGATTGTCGAGCTTGGCTGCGGCGAAAAACACCGGAGCCGTGAACTCGTGGGTTTCCTTGCCGTGGTTTTCGAGATGCAAGCGGTAATGGACGCCGTGCTCGAATGCTACTTGTTCCGGCAAGAATCGGTAATCGATCATGGTCACGTCGATCCTGACCGGCTCGGGCCCTGCGGCGCAACAGGACATTGCAAGGATCAGCAGTGCGCCACATCGAACCGCATTTCCATTCATGGCTGGTTCCCCAAGTTGCTGAAACCGTCAATGCCCGGTTGAGACAGATGATGCCTGAAGGTTGACACGCCGGACGAGCACAAGGACGAGTGGGATCATCAATGCCGTGGCGATTGCCCAAACGTAAAACACGTCAATATAAGCCAATATTGTGGCCTGCGTGCGCACGAGCTGGCCGATAAACGCCATCGCCTGTCTGGTTGCGTCGCTGGCAGAAGCGCCATGCGAGGCGAAATAATGGCTCATCTGCTGCATCGTGGAATGAAATATCGGTGAACTCGGCGCGGTGCTTTCGACCAGACGTGACTGATGGAATTGCTCGCGCTGCACCAGCACCACGTTGGCGAGGGAGATGCCGATGCTGCCGCCGAGATTGCGGGCCACGTTCATCAAAGCGGAGGCTTGGTTGGTCTGGGCGGGCGGCAGCTTGTCATAAGCGACGGTATTGATCGGGATGAACAAGAATGGCAGGCCGACCATCTGATAGACGCGCACCCAGGCGAAATAATCGAAGCTCGCGTCCGGCGTGAGCGTGGTCGAATACCACATCGACAGCACGATCCCGATTAGGCCAATCATCATCAAATATTTCGGCTGGAATCGTCCGGTGACTTGACCGGCAAGTGGCATCACCACGAGCATGGCGAGACCACCAGGCATCATCGCCAGCCCCGATAACGTTGCGGTATACGGGAATGTGGTCTGCAGCAACTGCGGCATGATCTGGGTCGATCCGAACAGGATAGCGCCGACCATCAGCATGACCAAAAACGCCATCCCGAACTGGCGGCGAAACAGCAGCCGCAGCTCGACGATTGGCTCCTTGTGATTGATCTCCCAGGGCAGAAATAGCAGAAACGAAACCGCGGCCAGCGCGGTGAAGATGACGATCGTGTCGGACTTGAACCAGTCTTCGATTTGGCCGCGGTCGAGGACCACTTCCAGGCTGCCGAGCGCCATCGCGATTAGGGCAAAACCGGCCCAGTCGACCTTGAGACCGCCGGCAAGCCGTTCTCGGCGTTCGCGCTCCAGAGTTTCCGGCTCGTCCACCAGCCAGTGCACTAAGGCAAGTGAAACGAGTCCAATCGGAACGTTGATAAAGAAGATCCAGTGCCAGGAAAAATTGTCGGTGATCCAACCGCCGATCGTCGGGCCGACGGTCGGCGCCACGATCACGGCGACGCCATAAAGCGCAAAGGCCTGGCCGCGTTTCTGCGGCGGAAAGGTATCGGCGAGAATCGCCTGTTCACTGGTCGGCATGCCGCCGCCGCCCAATCCCTGCAGGATTCGGAAGAAAATAAGCGCGCCGAGATTCGGCGCCAGCCCGCAGAGCAGGGAGCTGCCGGTGAACAGCGCGACGCACAGCATATAGAAGCGCTTGCGCCCGACGACATTCGATAACCAGCCGCTCGCCGGCAGTACAACGGCATTGGCAATCAGATATGTGGTGACCACCCAGGTGCTCTCGTCGATGCCGGCGGCGAGGCTGCCG
>JBASAH010000532.1:0-23349 GCA_049650505.1 Xanthobacteraceae bacterium | reverse complement strand
CGTCTCGCGGACGTTCATTTCATTCCTCCGCCGTCAGCGCCGTCCAACCCTCAGCGCGCCCCGAAGCCTGTCCGTCGATAGTCGGGGCGGTACTTCGCGCTCCCTCCCCCCTTGTGGGGGAGGGTAGGGAGGGGGGTTCAAGAAAACTGACCCCCCCTCCCGGCTCACTGCGTTCGCCGGCCTCCCCACAAGGGGGGAGGCAACAGCAAGGGCTGGCCGCGGCGCTCGTTGCTGCAGTGCTCAAGCATCCAAGGATCATAGTCGATTGCTCGGGCTTGTCATTTTTCCTCGGCTGAAGCGCCCCGCCAAATTGTTATGCGAACAGCAACGACTTGATCACCACCGGAACGACGCCGGGCGGCGCGATCAACTCGCCGACGTCGATATAGTCCAGCTCGTGCAGTTCCACGCCGTCGATGCAGACAATTTTGCCGGGCCACTGCAATTCGCGATGCAGAAGCTGCCCGAACGTCTTGCCGATGTCGCCGTCGATTGCCAATACCAGAAGCTTAACGCCGTCCTGCAGCGGCCGCAGTGCAGTGAGGATAGCCGCGCCGGCTGCGCTCAGCCACGCATGTTCCGGATCGCCGGGCCAGCTAAATGCGATGGCGAGGTGGCCGAAGTCGTCGAGACCGATTTCCTCGAGACCGCTGCGCAGCTCGGCCGCAATTCTTTCACGATCGAGGTGCCCGGCATCCATCGTGATATGCACGACCGGTACATTGCGCACGGGCAGCACGTAAGGATCGGGTAGGTAAATGGTCTTGCCGCTGACCTGCACCGTAAACTGCGACGCGCCAATTGCGGTGGCGCGGATGCGCTGGCCGGGATCGACCAGCGGCAGGCCGCTGCGCCGGCTTAGTTCGCCGGCCAATTCGTCCGCCAGCGGTTTGGCGATATCGCCGAACGCAGCGCGCTCGTGGCCAAATATATATTCGGCAACGCCGCCTGAAAATGTCAGCGCTGCCGGCGCAGCCTTGCGCGGTAGCGGCTCTGTCAGGAGAAACGATTGGGCGAGTGCGTCGAGCGGCGCATCGAGGATTATGTCGGTCGCCGTGACAGCGAGCCGCTGTACGATCCGCCGGCGCATGACTTCATCGGCGAGCGTCGACGGCGATAGTTTCAACGACAAATGATCGGCAATGCGTCGCGCCGATTCATCGATACGCGTCCAGGCGCCGCTTCCATCGGTTGCGATCAACCGCCCGCCGGCGGCAAAGGCTGCGAGCCCGACGATAGTCCCGCGGTCGATCAAAGCGAGTTTGGTCGTGCCGCCGCCGACATCGACGTGCAGTACGCACATGCCGCGGCTTTTCGACAGCGCCACCGCGCCCGACCCGTGCGCGGCGAGGCGGGCCTCGAGCTTATGGCCGGCGCTGGCGCAGACGAATTTGCCCGCTTGCGCAGCAAACAGCTCATCGATCGCGCGTGCGTTCTTACGCTTGATCGCCTCGCCGGTGAGGATCACCGCCCCGCTGTCGATTGCGGCTTGGCTGAAACCGGCGTTGCGGTAGCAGCGCGCGATGAATTCGCCGAGCGCGGCGGCGTCAATCAATCCATCGGCCAGAAATGGCGTCAGCATGATTGGCGAGCGATACACGATCTCGCGGCCGGTAACGACAAAACGGCTCGATAGTTGCGATTGACGCTGCAAAATTAGCTTGGCGAACAACAGATGCGAGGTCGAACTGCCAATGTCGATACCGACGGTCGTGAACACCAGATTGTCCTGGGCCCAGATCGTGCGCGCAATGGCGGCGCGGTCGGCCGCGGTCTCGGCGTGCTCGTGGGAGAAATCCGTCTCGTGCATCGAGGAGAAAACTTTCGCGCGGAGCAGTTCGCTCGCGCCAGCGAATATTAGTTGCTCTGCAAAAGGCTGGCGACGGTTTTGATCTCGTTGCGGGCGTATTTGGGTAGGCCGGCGCTGATCGAAGCGCCGGAATTAAACGATGATTGGCCCATCAGCACTTGGGCCGGCACGAGGTTGCGCAGAACCGGCACCTTCTCGAATCCACGCCTCTCGTCGAGTACGCTGGCTTTGATCGCCAGCGCCATGAATGCGGTCACGACTGTCTTTTCGGCATTCGACGGATGCGCCTGAAAAACCGCAAAAAACTTCCCAAACTTCATGATCTGATTGACGTAAAAGATATTCTGCGCGAGTACGCCGCTTACCGCGGTGGTTAGACCGGTCAATTCCTGCAGGCCGTTCTGATCGAGATCGGACGGCGCAAGTGCGGCCAATTCGCTCTGGAAGTCGATGTGGTCGGCGACTTTTTTCGTGTCGCGCAATTTATTCACCAGCATGATCCCGATCGGAATCTTGCCTTCGAGCTTGTAGGTAGATTGTATGCAGACCAAATTTGCGATGCCAGTGCACCATCTGCGATCGGGATTATCGTTGCCGGTCCCGGCTTTGTCCTTAAAAGTCGCCACCTCGCTCGCGGTAATTGTCTTGTGCTGTATGGCGGGATCGATCTTTTGCAGAAATGCAAGCGTGACGTAATGCGCCAGATCGATCGCTGCGGGCGATTTGGCCAGCGTGAAGCGCGCCTGCGCCACATACATGTAAAGCTTCTCGGTGTAAGGTTTCTGCGCCGTTTCGGTCTGGCCATTTTCGCCGTTCACGACCGGTTCGACATAGCTTGGAAACAGCGTAAGAAATTTCTTCTCAATGGGATGCCGGCTTGCCCATTCATCAAATGGCACCAGTGCGGTTTCGCTGTTGAGGCCGGCGGTGCTGGTCTGATCGCTGAATTCGATTGCTCCCGGCACAAGCCGAGCGGCGTCAGCCTTGCGCGGTGAGCTCACGTCGTCGATGCGATAATCCTGCGCCAGAACAATAGAAACAAACGCCGGCGCGCCGAACAGCGCGCCACCAATCAAGGCGAGGACCAGGATCGCCGCGCGCTGCATCCGAGCTTTTTTCAAGGCATTTCCGTCAGTTCACGCGCCCGCCCCAGAAGAATTCACGGAACGACGACGGGTTGTCGCTCCAACGCCATGGCTGGAAAAGGCCGCGGGCTGTAGGCGGGGGTTGTGGCGGCGGCGATCGCCAATTGGGGTAATAAGACCGTCCGATCCATTGTCCATTGCGATTGTATCCACCCCCGTAAAAGCCCTGGTCGTTGTAGCCCCATTGATCGCCCTGATAATAAAAGCCCTCGCGCGACACTAACTGATATTGGGTATCCTCGGCATCGCGGCGGAAATGCTCGATGAAGCCGCCGCTGGCGACACGCTCACCGGTCATGTAGTCGATCGGCGCGTCGACAAGGAGCTGCTTCGCCTCAGGCGACGGCCCGCTTAGAAGTGTCTTCGGCGCGATGTGTTCGGCCCATATCGCCTCGATAATCGGCTGGAAGATCGGCAGCGCCAGGCGCGCGCCGGTTTCGTTCGAGCCGAGCGAGCGGCGCTTGCGGTCAGCATTGTCGTAGCCGACCCATACGGCAACGGTTACATCATTGGTAAAGCCAATGAACCAACCGTCCACGGCATTCTCGGTGGTGCCGGTTTTGCCGGCGACATAGGGAGACAGCCCGCCAATAGCGCGGGCGGTGCCGCGCGCTACCACGCCCTGCAGCATGGTCTTGAGCTGATAAAACGACGCGCGGTCCGCCGCGCCGATCCACGGCAGCGGCGTCTTCGGATATTCGTATACCGTCTGGCCGTTCTCCTCGATGGAGTCGATGCCGTGCGGCTGCGGCAACGCGCCTTCATTGGCGACGGCGGCATAAAACGCGGCGAGATCGATCATGCGCACCGGCTCCGCGCCGAGCACAAACGGGTAATACCGTACGCATTCCGAATAGATTTTTGCGGCGACGGCGGTCGCGCAAACCGCGTCGAGGCTCTTTTCCGGACTTTGGCTGATCCCGCCGTCGAGCAGATGAGCGGTCACCACGTTGATCGAATTCTCAAGCCCGCGACGCATCGTGAACACGCCGCCTTGATTGTAATCGGCATTGCGCGGCGACCAAAAATCCTGCGGACGTGCATAGCCGCCGTAGTCGCGGCTGATCATATCGCGGCCGTCAATGCCGCTGCCGATCGGCGGCAGCGTGATCGGTTCATTGGTCACGAGCGTGTTCGGCTGCAGGCCGTGCTGTAATGCCGTCAGATATGTCAACGGCTTTATTGCCGAGCCGGGCTGGCGCTGTGTCTGCGCCGCACGATTGAGTTGGCTCAGCGGATAAGAAAAGCTGCCGGCCATGGCGAGGATTCGGCCGGTCTTGTTTTCGAGCACAAGCGCCGCGCCTTGCACCGTCGGCCGCACGCGCAGCTGTGCCTGCGCGGTCGTCTGCAAAGTGCCGCTTGATCTGCCTTTCGACCTGGTCTCGACGCTTCTGCCCTCGAGCACACGGACGTAGACCACGTCGTAAAGCGAAAGACCGCGGCGAATTGCGCCGCTCCATACGGCCAGCGGCATGATGCGCCCGTCAGGCAAGCCGACGCGGATCGCATCATCGCCTTTTTTGCCGCCGCCCTTCGATACCACGACAGCCGGCGTCCAGTGCACATCGTAGAGCGGCAGGCGCACGGCTTGCAGCGCCTGCTGCCAAGCCGGCATACCCGACATGCCGCCGCTCCGATTGTCGACATCAAGCTTGCGGACGGCGTCGGCGATGTTCGCTTCCGGTCCGCGGAACTGCATCCGCCCGGTTGATAACTCATATCGCGCGAGACCTTCCTGCAGCGCCGCTTCAGTGTCGCGCTGCAGTTGGGCGTCGATTGTGGAATGCACCGTGTAGGAGCGCGCCGTTAGGCTGGCGACGCCGTCCGCTTTCGCCTCGCGGCCAAGAAAATCGGTAAAATGAAAGCCACCGTCCCGGCGGGGACGCTGGTAGGCGGCAAGCTTCGGGGCGGCTGCGAGCGCCTCATCCTTCTGCGCTGTGCTGATCGTCCCGTCTTCCTGCATCCGCTGCAATACATAACCGAGGCGTTCTTTGGCGCGATCCGGATGGCGGTCCGGATTGTAGTAGTTTGGTCCCTTCAGCAGGCCCGCCAGCATAGCGCCCTCGGGCAGCGAAAGATCCTTGGCGGATTTACCGAAATAGCTGCGCGCCGCCATTTCGATGCCCCAGGAGCCGCGGCCGAGATAAGCGGAATTGAGATAGAGTTCGAGAATATCGTTCTTGCTCAGCGTGCCTTCGAGCCGAGACGCCACGATCATTTCGCGAATTTTGCGCTCATAGGTGACGTCCTCGCCCACCAGCAGGTTTTTCACCACCTGCTGTGTAATGGTCGATCCGCCCTGCGGCCGCCGCGGGTCGGCGAGATTGCCGATAAAGGCGCGGATGATGCCGCGCTCGTCGACACCATGATGTTGATAGAAGCGGCGGTCTTCAGCGGCGACGAGCGCCTTTTGCACCGCCTCGGGAATGTCAGCGAGCGATATCCAAACGCGCCGATTGCCGGGCTCGAACACGTCGGCGAAATTCCGCCCATTGCCGTCGAGCACAACGCTCATGCTCGGCAATCGTCTGCCTTTGAGGACATTTTGATCGGGCAAATCGGCCACCGCAGTGTTGAAGAAGTCGATGACCTGTCGCATGTCGACGACTGGATTCGCGATTGGCTCGTTCTTGCAGAACTGGTGATAGGCAGTGTTGAGATCAGTGAAATTGAGACCGCGAAACGGCTTGATCTCGGCGCCCACTGCCTTGGGATCGTCGAGCGCGGTAGTAATCAGCTCGTCGAGATTGATCGATTCGATGTCGAAGGCTTGCTTCATATGCGCGCAGCCGTTGCGCAAGATCTGCACGACTTCGTCCTGATCCTTGGCTGGATCGAATTGCGTCTTGATGGCTTGCGGCTGGGTCGTGACCTGGCTCAGTGCGAGCGCCGTCGCAAAAATTTTAACCAGGATCAGGTCCATGGGAGCGGAGCAGGCCGGCCGGATTCGAGTGGCGCAACGAGACAACGGCGATTATAGCGATCTGATCCCAACAAACAGACTTTTTTGCGAGCGCGCGAAGCCGTCGCGCCGCCGCAACCACGCCACGAAGTGCCCGAAATGCCGCAATTTGTGGCCGCTCAAGTTTTGCCAGGCGCCAAGCCCTCGAAATGGCGGCGATGCTGCAGCAGGGCGAGTAAAGCGAGCGCCGGGAGGCCGGCGGCGGCGCATATTACGAAGAACCATGCCCATCCGGTCGCTGCTGCGATAAAGCCGGCGCCGGAAGAAAGATAGGTTCGGCCGAACGCTGCCAGTGCGGTGAGGAGAGCGTATTGGGTCGCGGTATGCAGTGGATTGCGGCATAGCGCCGACAGATAGGCAACGAAGATCACGGTACCGATGGCGCTGGTGAAATTCTCGGCAATAATCGCAAAGGTGAGCCAGGCCGCGTTGTGGCCCAGCACGGCTTGCCAGGAAAAAGCGAGATTGGCGAGGCCTTGCGCCAGTCCGCCGATCCAAAGGCTCGTCGGAATCGAATAGACGCGCGCTAGCGAACCGCCGGCAAAACCGCCGATTAGCGTCGCCGCCAGTCCTACGCCTTTTATGATCGCTGCATATTCGTTACGCGAGAAGCCGAGATCGATCACGAACGGCGCGGTCATCGCCCCTGACAGCGCATCGGTGAATTTGAACAGCACCACAAAGGCCAGCACGGCAAAAGCCATGTCACGCGTCAAAAACTCGGAAAAAGCGCCGGTCGCGGCTTCGACGATACGTTGCAGCGTGTTTTCCTGCGCACGCGCCGCCGCCGCGTTGGCTGATTTTACCGGCTCCTTGGTAGCGAGCGTCGTCGCTACGCCGATGAGCACCAGCACCGCCATGACTGCGTAGCCCGCACTCCACGCGGCGTTATGGCTAAGGCCGAAACCTTGAAAGCCGCTGACGATGAACAGCGCGCCTGCGGTCGAAACCAGCATGCCGATGCGATAGGCGGCGACATAAGAGGCCATGCCGGCCGCCTGTTCGCTTTCGTCGAGGCTTTCGACGCGGAAGGCGTCAACTACGATATCCTGTGTCGCCGAGGCGGTAGCGACCAGCAGCGCTCCGATCGCCACCAGGAAAGGCGAAACCGACGGATTGCACAAACCGAGAAGAACGATCGCGCCCATCAGCAAAAACTGCGACAGCAGCAGCCAGCCGCGGCGTCGGCCGAAGCGGCGCGCCAGCAGCGGCACATTGACCGCGTCGATCAGTGGCGCCCAGAGGAATTTGATCGTGTAGGGCGTGCCGACCAGCGCAAACAGACCGATTGTGCCGAGATTGACGCCCGCCTCGGTCATCCAAACCAATAGCGTCGACCCCGACAGTGCCAGCGGCAGGCCCGACGAGAAGCCGAGGAACATGATCACGAGCACGCGCGGCTTAAGATAAACCGCGAGCGTCTCGGTCAAAGACAGGCGCGCGCCTGCAACGCTGCCCGGGACATCCGACCGCACGGCCATGCGTCGCTACTCGCCCGCTTGCAGTGTCAATGCCGGTGGCGCGATGGTATTTTCGGCTTCGGCTCGCAGCTCTACTTGCTGGATCCGTTCGCCATGCGCCTCGATTTTGTCGACGGAGACGATTGCCTGCCGAATATCTTCGCTCGCCTGATTGAAATGGGTTTGCAATTTGCGTACGCGCTCGCCCAATAGACCCACGTCCCTCACCAGACGCGCGACCTCGTCGCGAATTTGATCGGCCGCCTCGCGCATGCGAGTGTCTTTCTGCATTTGCTGCACCATCTGAATCGCCAGCGAAAGCAGCGACGGCGATACAATGATGACCCGCGCGCGATAGGCACGCTGAAACAAGTCGTCAAAGCCGTCGTAAAGCTCGGTGTAGACCGATTCCGATGGCACGAACATCAGTGCCACTTCATAGGTCTCACCCGGAATCAAATATTTATCGGCAATATCAGCAATATGTTTATTGACGTCGGTGCGCAGACGCTGCGCCGCGGTTTTACGCTCTTCCTCGGATTTAGCGTCGCGGTAGGCGGTGACCGCTTCGAGCGGAAATTTGGCGTCGATCGCCATCGGCCGCTTATCGGGAAGGAAGACGCAGCAATCGGGCCGCGTGCGATTCGATAAAGTATGTTGAAATTCGTAGGCGCCTTTGGGCAATCCATCCTGGATGATCGCTTCCATGCGCAATTGACCGAAAGCGCCGCGCGATTGCTTGTTGGCGAGAACGCCTTGGAGCGAGGTCACTTCAGTCGCGAGCGCCGTGATGTTCTTCTGGGCACTGTCGATGACGGCAAGGCGCTCGTGCAGCTTCTGCAAGTTCTCGGCCGTGTGCTGGGTCGTCTTGTGCAGCGAATCGCCGAGCCGGTGCGTCACCGAATCGAGCCGCTCGTTCACCGCGTGCTGAACTTGCGATTGCCGATCGGCCAGCATCTTGATCATCGCTTCAAGGCGCGCCGCGCCCTCGCGCTGCGCCTGCAGCAATTCCGCAACCATCACGGCCTTGGCGTCAGCAGGACGGCGCGACCGCCACAATGCGACGCCGACCACGGCAAGGGCGGCGATGACGATTGCGATAACCACAAGGGTCGGCAGGCTGTCGGTCATGCTCCGCTCGGCAGTTCGAATTCGCGATTCGGCTCAGGAACGAAGAGCGAACGGTCATAGCCGCTTGTCGTCCGATGCGCAAACAAAACCGGCGCATTGACCCCGCTTTAAGCACCGCTTACATCGCCCGCCATGGCGGTGCGCGAGATAATCAAGCTTCCGGACAAGCGTCTGCGGCTCAAGTCCGAGCCGGTGAAACAGATCGACGCGGGTATCCGCAAGCTCGTCGATGACATGTTTGAGACGATGTATGAGGCGCCGGGCATCGGGCTGGCCGCGATCCAAATCGGCGTTGCCAAGCGCGTCATCACGCTGGATTTGTCGAAGAAGGAGCAGGATCACGAGCCGCGGGTCTTTATCAATGCGGAAATCACCTGGCACTCGGAGGAGCGAGCCAAGTTCGAGGAAGGCTGCTTGTCGATTCCGGAATACTATGAAGAAGTCGAGCGGCCGGTTGCGGTGAAGGTCAGGTATCTCGATCTTGCTGGCAAGAAGCACGAGATCGATGCCAAAGGCCTGCTGGCGACCTGCCTGCAGCATGAAATCGACCACATCAATGGCGTGCTCTTTATCGATCACCTTTCCAAGCTCAAGCGCGACCGCATCGTTAAAAAATTCGTCAAAGCAGCCAAGGAGAGTGCGACGAAGACGGTGGAGGCGTGATTGACGCTCCGCCTGGTTTTCATGGGCACGCCTGCATTCGCGGTGCCCACATTCGCCGCGATTGTCGGCGACCGATACAAGCTAGTCGCGGTCTACACCCGCCTGCCGCGACCCGCCGGTCGCGGCATGTCGGTGCAAGCTTCGCCGATTGCACACGAAGCCGAGCGCTTCGGATTGCCGGTTTTTTCGCCCAAAACACTTAGGGAAACCAGCGCCGTTGATGCCATGCGGGCGCATCATGCCGACGCGGCCGTGGCGGTCGCCTACGGCTTGATCCTGCCGAAGCCGATTTTAGATCTGTTTCCACTTGGTTGTTTCAATCTGCACGCTTCGCTCCTGCCGCACTGGCGCGGCGCTGCGCCGATCCATCGCGCGATCCTTGCCGGCGATCGCGAGACCGGCGTCATGGTCATGAAGATGGACGAAGGACTCGACACTGGACCGATCGCGATGGCCGAACGCGTCAGCATCGGTCCGGACGCGACCGCCGGTGATCTCCACAATGAACTGGCGCGGCTTGGCGCCGGTCTCATGCTGCGCGTGCTCGCGGCGCTCGAAAAAGGCGAGCTGCGCTTAACGCCGCAAGGCGCGGCCGGCGCGACTTACGCCAATAAAATCGAGAAGAGTGAGACGCGGATCGACTGGAGCCAATCATGGAACAAGGTCCACGACCATTGCCGCGGACTTTCTCCGTTTCCCGGCGCCTGGTTCGAATATCCCAATGCCGGCCGGATCAAGGTCCTGCGCACCACGAAGGGCAGGGGTGCCGGCGAGCCCGGCCGCGTGCTCGATGACGATTTGACCATTGCTTGCGGGGAAGGCGCGATCCGGCTGCTCGAATTGCAACGTTCCGGCCGCCAACCGATGCGCGTCGACGAATTCCTGCGCGGCACGCCGATCCCACGCGCCAGCGCCTTGCACTGAGTATTTAAGGCAACGCGGCAATGCCCCGCTACAAGCTTACAATCGAATATGACGGCACGCCTTTTGTTGGTTGGCAGGCGCAAGACAACGGCATCTCGGTGCAGGCCGTTCTCACCGATGCCATTGCGGCCTTCACCGGCGCGCGGGTCGCAGTCGGCGCCGCCGGACGGACCGACGCCGGTGTGCATTCCTTGGGCCAGGTGGCGCATGTCGATCTCGCCAAGGACTGGGAATGTGAGACCGTGCGCGACGCCATCAATTTCCACCTGCGCCCGCAGCCGGTCGTGGTGCTTACCGCCGAACGCGCGGCGCCGGACTTCGACGCCCGGTTCTCCGCCGTCAAGCGGCATTACCTTTATCGCATCGTCAACCGCCGCGCCGACCTTGCGCTCGATCAAAATCGCGCTTGGCGCGTGCCGCGCCCGCTGAATGCCGAAGCTATGCATGCCGCCGCACAGCGGCTTGTCGGCCGTCACGACTTCACTACCTTCCGCTCGGCCGAGTGCCAGGCCAAATCGCCGGTGAAGACGCTCGATCGTCTCGCCGTCGCGCGCACTGGCGAGGAGATCCGCATTAACGCCTCGGCGCGCTCTTTTCTGCAGCACCAAGTGCGGTCGATGGCCGGTTCGCTGGTACATGTGGGGGAGGGAAAGTGGAGCGCCGATGATCTCGCCGCGGCGCTCGCCGCGCGCGACCGCACCGCGTGCGGTCAGGTCGCCCCGCCGCACGGGCTATATCTGGTGCGAGTGGATTATTGATCGGTCGCCACGCCCGGGAGCGGTCCATCGAAATAGCGTTCGATGATGCGCCGGTAGATCGCGGTAAGCGTCAGCAGGTCGGGCACGGGCGCGCATTCGTCAATTTGGTGCATGGTTCGCCCGACCAGACCGAATTCCAGCACCGGGCAATAATTCTTGATGAACCGCGCGTCGGACGTGCCGCCGCTCGTTGACAGCTGTGGGCGCCGGCCGGTGACTTCGGTAATGGCCGCTGCGGCCAGTTCGGTGAACGGACCGGGCTTGGTAACGAAGACCTCGGCGTTCGATGGCTGCCATTCGAACGCATAACGCACGCGGCCCGCCGCGGCGGCCTGAGCGCGGCGCTCGATCAATGTCTTAAGCGCGGTTTGGCTGTGATGGTCGTTGTAGCGGATGTTGAAACGCGCCCGCGCTTCGCCGGGAATGAGATTGACCGTCGTGTTGCCGACGTCGATCGAAGTGAATTCAAGTTGCGACGGTGCAAAATGCTCGCTACCCTTGTCGAGCGGCGCCTGTAGCGCGGCGATCAACGTCACCAGCCCGCGGATCGGATTGTCGGCACGCTCGGGATAGGCGACATGACCTTGCCGGCCGCTGATGATTAGCGTGCCATTGAGCGAACCGCGCCGCCCGGCCTTGATCGTGTCGCCGACGACGTCGACATTGCTCGGCTCGCCGAGAATACAATGGTCGAAGCTTTCGCCGCGCTCGGCCGCCCATTTCAGGAGCTTGATAGTGCCATTGACGGCAACGCTTTCCTCATCACCGGTGATCAGGAGCGAGATCGAGCCCTTCGGCTTGCCGCCATTCGCGGCCAAGTAATCGAGCGCGGCTGCGACAAAGCAGGCAATGCCGCCTTTCATGTCGACTGCGCCGCGGCCGTACAGCCGCTCCTCGGCAATCTCGCCGGCGAACGGCGGATGCGACCACGTACTTTCGTTGCCGGGCGGAACGACATCGGTGTGCCCGGCGAACAACAGATTGGGTCGTGCGGTGCCGATGCGGGCATAGAGGTTGTCAATTGGTGCGGTGCCGGGTTGGGCGAAGACCGCCCGATGAACCTCAAATCCCGCTCGTCCCAGCAGGTCCTGCAGATAGCCGAGCGCACCGCCTTCTTCCGGCGTTACCGAGCGGCAGCGGATGAGATCGCGAGCGATGGCGAGGGGATCGGCGAGCATGACTAGTCAACGAGAAGCAAGCGGGTCCGGTCCGTATTGATTCGGGCCGATCGTGCCGCGGCGGAAGCCGAGCTCGACCACCAGCGCCAAGCCCAATACGGTAAATGGCACCGCGATCAAAAGGGAGAACAAACTTGGTTGCTCTCTGGTGCCAGTCAAGTCCAGCACGGTGAGCAAGTCGAGCATGGCGCCACCGCCGAAAAAAACAACAAGAATCCAAAGCGGCAGATTGCGATCGTGGGCGCGTTTCACCGCGATCGCAAACTCGGGATAGGTGAAGGCAAGATCGACGATGGCGCTGAGCCGATCGCCCTGGACCGTTTCGGCAATGAGATGGCCGAAGATTTCGGCCACCGTAACCGCCGCCATCGCTATCCAGAACGGCTGGCGGCCAATGCGGCCTTCGAAACTGTTCAGAAGATAGGCCCAATCCATCGCGCCCGACCACCAATCTTTGTGGTTCCGCTCAATCGCGAAGCAGTTCGTTGATGCTGGTCTTGGCGCGCGTCTTTTCATCGACGCGCTTGACGATCACCGCGCAATAAAGATTGGGGGTGACTTCACTGCCCTTGCCTGGCTTGCCGCTCATTGTGCCAGGCACCACTACGGAAAAAGCCGGCACTTCGCCCTGCAGCGTCTTGCCAGATTCCCGATCGATGATCTTGGTCGAGGCGCCAATGAACACGCCCATCGACAGCACCGAGCCTTCGCGCACGATCACGCCCTCGGCAACTTCGGAGCGCGCGCCGATAAAGCAATTGTCCTCGATGATCACCGGTCCGGCCTGGACCGGTTCAAGCACGCCGCCGATGCCGGCGCCGCCCGAGATGTGGCAATTCTTACCGATCTGGGCACAAGAACCGACGGTCGCCCAGGTGTCGATCATGGTGCCTTGATCGACATAGGCGCCGAGATTGACGAATGACGGCATCAGCACCACCCCGGGCGCGATATAGGCGGAGCGCCGCACGACGCAACCGGGCACGGCGCGAAAACCGGCGGCGCGAAACCGGCTTTCATCCCAATGATCGAATTTCGATGGGACTTTGTCCCACCAGACCGCGTGACCCGGTCCGCCCTGAATTTTGCTCATATCGTTAAGACGAAACGACAACAGCACCGCTTTTTTGAGCCACTGATTGACGCGCCAGGTACCGTCGCTTGCCCGTTCGGCGACGCGAGCCGCGCCACGGTCCAACAGATCGAGCGCATGCTCGACCGCTTCGCGAACAAACCCTTTAGTGGCGGGCCCCAATTCGTCGCGCCGATCGAAGGCAGAATCGATTGTTTGGGCGAGTTCGGCTGAGGACATGGATAGATCCGTGCTGACGGTTTGTCAGGGCGTTCTGGCGCGATGTCAAGCAACCGCAAGCGCGGCGGCCCGTTAACCGAAAAGCGCAGCCGATCGGCGCGGCGGCGGAGTTGGACCTATTCTTGCTTGGCCGGTGGCTGATGGCGCAACCAATGGATATGCCAAAGGACTTGCAATGATCACAATGGGAATAGGCCTCGTTGCCGGCGTTTTTTACTGGCTGGCCTCGTACAAACTGGCGTTCTGGATTCTAATTTACGCGATCATTTATGGCGGCCTGGGCATCCTGCGCGGCGATAATCACGCCCGGCCGATTTATCGTGGCGATTCCGAAGTCACGGTCGCGGTGCTCATGCGGGTTGCTTGGCACATCGGCAGGCTTGCCGGTTACCTTTAAACGTCACTCGCCCGTGACGCCCCGCAAAAACGCCGTGAGATTGTCGGTGACGTGATCGACGTGCGCGGAGTCGCGGCCGGCAAGTTCCCACTCTTCGCGCAGAACCGCACGGGTCCCTTCGGGCACGACCAGCACTGTGATCATCCCGAGCGCGTGCGGCACTTCCAGATTGCGCGCAAGATCCTCGAAAATCGCCGCGCGGCGTGCGTTCACCTGGTGGCGCGCAAGGAATCGCTCGTAAACGACAGGGCGCGGCTTCGGCTCGAGCTCGGCAGCCTGGATGTCGAAGACGGCGTCGAAGTGCTGTTCGATCCCAAGCCGCCGCATCACCGCATCGGCGTGGCGGCGGGTTCCGTTGGTAAGAATGAATTTGCGGCCGGGCAGCGCGGCAATCGCGGCGCCGAGCGATGGATTGGGCGTCAAGGGCGAATGATCGATCTGATGCACGATTTCGAGGAATTGGTCGGGTTCGAGGCCGTGCTCCTCCATCAAGCCGCGCAATGTCGTTCCGTAACGCCGATAATAATCCTTTTGTAGCCGGAACGCTTCCTCATGCGTGACTTTGAGAAAGTCGACGATGTAATCGCGGATGCGAACGTCGACCTGTTGCCACAGATTGAGATGATGGGGGTAAAGCGTGTTGTCGAGATCGAAAATCCAACTCTCGACATTTTTGAACGTCGCGACATTTTTGAAAGCTGGCCCGGCACGGCGGCTCGCGCCAGATGACGCGCGGGTCGACTCTTTGTTGCCATCTTTATCGACGAGGAAGTTTGGCCCTTGCCGAATCATTGAAACAATCGAATTCAAAAGAGAATGATGCCGCACCGTAGGCGATCGATGCGACGCGCTTTGCGCAAATCTATGCCATTCGTCTGGGCATTGCTAATCGGCACTCTGGCCGGGGGATTCGTAGCCGCTTTGGCGGTACTTGCCGCACATAGTTGAATTTGCGCGCTTGACTTGTGCGGCCTGACTTGAGCGCTTGACCTGAACCCTTGTCCTGCACGTCTGCCTTGCACGTTGAATATCTCGGCTGATCAGCTTGCCTCGCGCCAAGCAGTCGCCGGCAGCAATCCTTTTAGCGCTTCATCGTGCAGTTTTACGGGGTCGCGTTCGCCTTCCATGGCCAGCCGCAACACCGAACGCGCCAGTTCGTCGGGCTTTACCGTCCTATTGCCGATCGCCTTGAGGGTGAGCCAAGCTTCGTCAAAAGCGGCCTCCAAAAGCACCAGTGTCTGAGGATCGAAGGAGCTGTTGTGGAAGCCGCGCATTGCTCCACCCTCGACTTTGTACCGAAGATTTGTGTGATTAACGGAAGCTTCGGCGCAAACTTGGCCAAGTTTGTGACGGCCGGGCACGATGACATAGCTGGACGATTCGGATCAACAGTAATTGATCGCGCGGCGCAAGTCGTTGTCACGCATGTGAGAGACGAGATTTATTCAACCAAACGGAGTTTTTTGTTATCGCCACAACATCATAGCAGTCCGGCGATTTTATGCGCTCAATCGCGGCAGCAGGCGCATGGCATTGCCGTTCGAAATGGCGGCGAGATCCGCTGGCCCCAGCAGCTGCCGCAGCTTTTCGACCTGATTGACCGGGTAATACGGGTAGTCGGTGCCATAGGTGATCTGTGAAATCGGCGCGAGTTTCATGAGCGCAGCCATCGATGCGGAATGCGTGGCGTTGGCGGTGTCATAGTGCAGGCGGCGAAGTTCAGCCTCGACGCCCTCCGGCGCGATATCTTTACGTCCTCCGCCCCGATCGAAAAACGATTCAATACGGCCGGCGAGCATCGGGATCGTGCCGCCGGCATGCGAGAGCAGCCATTTGATGTCGCGTTGTTGCGCAAAGGTGCCGCTGAGCAGAAGGCTGACAACCGCGCGTGTCGTATCGTGCGGCACCTCGATTACGGCAGGGATTGTGCCGACGCTCAACCGCGCGCAACAGCTCGCGACCAAAGGGTGGACGTAGACGACGGCTTTGCGCCGATTGAGCTCCTCAAAAACCGGTTTGTAGGTTGCATCGCCGAGCCATTTGTCTCCGTAATTTGTTTGCAGGTTTACGCCATCGGCCTTGAGCGTATCGAAGACATATTCGATCTCTTTGAGGGTGGTATCGATGTCAAGCATCGACAACGGCGCGAATAGGCCGTAACGGCCGGGCCGCTCGCGCACCATTTCGGCGGCGAAATCGCAACATAAGCGCGCCATATCGTGCGCCGCCTGCGCGCCGGCGTCGAACCAGGTGCCCGGCGTCGAAGCAAGCGACAATATGCTGGTGGTGATGCCATTCTTGTCCATCGTCTCGATGTCCTGATCGCGCGACCAGGCGAGCTGAATGCCGAGATGCGGTATCTTGCGCTGATCTTCCCAATCGGACCAAGCCTTCTGGTAGACCGGCGGATAGAAATGATGGTGAGTGTCGATCAGCTTCGATGATTGCGCCGAAGCCCAACGGCTCTCTGCCGTGAACATCGTGGCGGCGCCGAGGGTGGCGGCAGCCGCCAAGAACTGCCGGCGCGATGAATGGCTTCGATGATTATCCAAATTGCAGCGCGGCAGCTGCGCGATCGATCGTGCGTCCATGATATTCCTCCCGGACCATGGCTGGCTCGATCGTACATCATTGGCGACGTCGAACAATTTGCAAGGCGTGGCGCCGCGTCATCGCCAAATTTGAAATGCGATGAGAGCCGCCAGCATAATGATAACGCCGATTGCTTGAACGGGCGTGATGACTTCGGCTAGCACAACAGCGCTAAGGATGGTCGCGGTCAAAGGCTCGAGATGCATGATGACGGCGGTGCGGAATGCTCCGATCCGCACCGTCGAGAGAAACACAAATAAGATCGCCGCCGTGGTTGCGAGACTAAGCGCGACGAGACACGTCCAGCTCAACGCCGATTGCGGCATGTTCCAAGCATGTTCGGCGAATGCGGCGGCGATGAATATGGCGGTCGAGGACAACATCGAGTACCAGGTCGTCAGCCGCGCATCGGCGCCGACCAAATAGGCGCGGGTGACCAGCAGCACGGCGGTGCGGCAACAAGCGGCACCGACCGCGTAAGCGACGCCCGCCAGCGCCAATCCTGCAGGATGCGCATTGATCAACAATGCGAGACCGCAGAATGCAGCCGCGGCGCAAAGGATTCCCTTCCAGCGCAGCGGCTCGAGGCCGACAAATGCCGCGGCGAGCCCGGTCAGAAGCGGATAGGTGAAATAAGACAGGATCGCCGTCGGCACGTCGATCGTTTCAATTGCCTTGAATAGGAAGAAAATCAGCCCCGCAAAAATAATCCCGACGATCATTGAGACGATCCGCACCCCTGGACCGACCGACGGCCTGCCGCCGAACCGAAACCAAGTCGCCACGAAGGCGAGGCCGACGAGACTGCGAAACGACAGCATCGACACGACGTCGACCCCGCCGGCCAGCACGACCTTCGCCAGTACGTCGGAGACGCCAAGCGCCGTGCCCGCAACGACACCAGGGGCGAGGCGGTGCATGCGACCGCGAAGCGTGGATGAATTCATGCGCCGCCAGGCGTCACAGGATCACTGGCAGCGGATTATCGGCGAAACAGCGTGCCGGCGCCGAGCTCAGTGAACAATTCGAGCAGCACGGCATGTGGAACCTTGCCGTCCAGGATGACCACGGCTTCGACTCCGCGCTCGAGCGCATCGATGCAGGTCTCGACCTTGGGAATCATCCCGCCGGAAATCGTCCCGTCGGCAATCAACCTGCGCGCCTCATTTGCGGTGAGCTCTTTGATCAATTTTTTCGACTTGTCGAATACGCCGGCAACGTCGGTGAGCAGCAAGAGACGTTTAGCTTTGAGCGCGCCGGCAATCGCGCCGGCAAAGGTATCGGCATTGACATTGTAAGTCCCGCCATTGGATCCCGCTGCAACCGGGGCCAGAACCGGAATGAGATTGCGCCCGAGAACCTGATCCAGAACCGTGGTGTCGACCTTCTCCGGCTCGCCGACGAAACCAAGATCCACGATCTTCTCAATAGCGGAATCGGGATCGATCACCGTGCGCGTGAGCTTGCGCGCCACGACCATGTTGCCGTCTTTGCCGCACAGGCCGATCGCCTTGCCGCCCGCTTCGTTGATGTAGCCGACCATTTGCTTGTTGATGGACCCGGCAAGAACCATTTCGACGATTTCGAGCGTTGGCTCGTCGGTGACGCGCAGTCCGGCGGCGTATTGCGATTTGACGCCGACTCTTTTCAGCATGGCCTCGATCTGCGGTCCGCCGCCATGCACCACCACCGGATTGATTGCTGTCTGTTCCAACAGCACGATGTCGCGGGCGAACTCGCGCGCCATGTCCTCCTGGCCCATGGCATGACCGCCATACTTCACCACCACGATCGCCTCGTCGTAGCGCTGCATATAGGGCAAGGCTTCCGCGAGGATCTGAGCCTGCTGAAACGGCGTCACGTCCATCGGGAACCCCCTTCGCCCAAAGCGACCAGGTGTGGCTTATCCAGGTGCGGCTATTTAGCCGGGGCAGACATCGGCGAGGAAGGGCCAATCGGTCAAGAAGTCACAGGGACGTCAAGGCCCCGTGCCGCACCCGTTATTTTTAGTTGTTTCGGTGCGAATCCGCCAAAGAAGTATGCGGCAAACCTAAAGAGCCGCGTTCGGCCAAAAGCCGCGCGATTGCCGCGCGGAGCCACTCAATGCCCTGACCGTGGCGCGCCGACGTGGCGATGAGCTCGGGATACGCCGCCGGTCGCTTGCCAATGGCTGTTTTGACGGTGGCGGCGCGCTGCGCCAGCGCGGCCTCGCCCATCTCGTCACATTTGGTGAGAACGACCTGGTGGCTGACGGCGGCGTGGCTCAAGGTGTCGAGAATGGCTACGTCGGCGGGTTTGAGGCCATGGCGCGAGTCGACCAAGAGATAAACGCGGGCAAGATTGACGCGCCCGTGCAAATATCCTTGCACGAGTCTCGACCACGCCGCCGCCTTGGTTTTGCTCGCGGCCGCATAGCCATAGCCCGGCATGTCAACAAGCATGAGCCGATGCGGGCCGCCGAAGAAGATTAGTTGCTGGGTGCGGCCAGGTGTGTTGGACGTGCGGGCCAGTGCGTGCCGGCCGGTGAGCGCGTTGATCAGTGAGGATTTGCCGACATTGGAGCGGCCGGCGAAGGCAATCTCGTGGCCTGTCGATAAGGGCAGCACCTCCAACGTGCCGGCCGCGGCAACGAACCTCCATTGCCCGGCGAACAAGCGTCGACCGGTTTCGATCTCCGCAGCAGAAAAATCCGGCAAGTGCGTCATTGGGCTCACTGGATCCCGCCCAATCCGCGTGCCACTGGAACCAAAACCGCGGCGTGCCGTTCCTCCACAGGCCCGGGTTGTCTGCGATTTCGATCGGTGCGGGAGGAGGCGATGGACGGTTGGTCGAGCATTCGGCTCTGCGATGTGGTGAATCTGATCCTCGGCGGCGTCCTTTTCTTTTCACCGTGGCTTTTTAATTTGTCCTCGGGCGCCCAGTGGCAGACCGCGTCTACGGTCGGAATCATCATCGCGGTACTATCGATCGCGGCGCTCGCCGCTTTTGCGGTCTGGGAAGAATGGTTCATCCTGTTTGCCGGGATCGCGCTGATCGTAGCGCCCTGGCTGCTTGGCTTCCAGAACAGCGACGCCATGATTATCGACGTCGTGATCGGCATGGCCGTGGCGGTGCTAGCGGGGTTCGAGGTTTGGCTGACGCGCGATGACAAACACCGAGTAACGACCAGCGGTTAAGTCAGGGGACAAGCCAACATCCAAGCCAGCGTCCAAGCCAGCGTCCAAGCCAGCGTCCAAGCCAGCGTGCAAGCCAGCGTGCACGCACTACCAAAAGAAAGGGGGACAGCGCTTGTCCCCCGTTCCAAAACCCCCGCCAGATCATGCCAATTAGGCAAGTTCCTCGGCGTAGTGGATGCGCCAGTCATTTGGCGCCGGAGCATAGGCGAGATTCTTGGCAAGCCCTTGGTAGCGCACGGCGGCCGCCACAGCGGAAATTCCTATTTGCCCATAGCGCGCGTCGAGCGCGGGCCTGGCGGGGCTGCTGTCGCCGGAAATCCCTTGGGCATCAGCCGTTTGGCTTGTTGTTCTATCAAGTTTGGCAGTCCCATCCGGCATACCAATAACTCCCGTGCATTGGCCTGTGAATAAGGATGAGTTTTTAGGCGTTGAGTGCGGCGGAATTGGGCGGCAAATCGTGCCTCGCCGTGACATTTCCAATTCCATAAGGCGGGACAACTACCTGCATGATGCTGGTAAACCCTTGCTTAACAGCTCACGAACATAATTAGCGCGTTCGGCCGGTTCGGTGTGCGACCAGCGCCGCCCTGGTTGTCCACCTCCACCCCCTGCTCACTGCGGCATTCCTGCAACAGGTGGCGAGACCTTGCTGTCACGGGCCGCTAATGTCTGGCACCGCCGCGATGGTTTGGCTATTGGGGACAGGGGGCGATTGGGCCGGCCGTACGGCCGGGCGGAGGGAGATTAAGCCAGCCATGACGATACGTATAATTGCCTTCGTCATCCTTGGCCTTGCGCTCGGCGGCTGCATGCAAGAGACGCTCGCGCCTGCGTCGCAAGCCGGCTGGAAAGCGCGCGACAAGCAGCTGATGGCCAACCTGCCCTATGCGCAGGCCGCGATTCCGGACTCGTTTCAGCGCCACATCGTCGACTACACGCGCAAAGAGGCGCCCGGAAGCATCGTCATCGATAGCGACAACAAGTTTCTCTACTACGTGCTGCCAAAGGGGCAGGCGATCCGCTACGGCATCGCGGTCGGCGAAGAAGCGCAGGCCTGGAGCGGGATTGCCAAGATCGGCCGCTTAGAGGAATGGCCGGCTTGGGTGCCGACGCCTGGCGAACAGGCTCGGCTTGGCCCGTTGCCGGCTTATGTCACCGGCGGCCCGCACAATCCGATGGGCGCGCGCGGCATGTATCTTTATTCCGGCAACAAAGACACGCTCTATCGCATCCACGGCACCAATCAGCCCGAATATATCGGACAGGCTATCTCGTCCGGGTGTATCCGCATGACCAATGAGGACGCGATCGATCTCTACAATCACGTGAAGGTCGGCACTATCGTGGTCGTATTGGCCCCGAAACAGGGTGACAGTCCGTTCAGCCAAATAGCGTCCGGTCCAGAGCCGAAGGCCGGCCGAACGTACTGATTGCAGGAACATTCCGAATAAGTGCGGCGCCGGTATCGTCCGGCGCCGTTTGCTTTTCGTTTACCGCCGAACGCAGTTCGCGCCGAGTGCGGTCAAGTCTCCGCGAGCCGCTCGCGCCGCACCCAGTCAAACGCCTTATCAAGTGCGCGGGTGAGGCGATCGAACAGTTCGTCGATTTCGGCTGCGTTGATGATAAGCGGCGGGCACAATGTCAGCACGTCGCCAAGTACCGACCGCACGATCAGTCCTTCCTCTTCGGCAAAGCGCACCGCGCGTGGACCAACGCCATGGCCCGGTGCAAATGAGCGCCGGGTTGCTTTGTCCGCCACCAATTCCACGCCGCCAATGAGGCCGAGGCCGCGCGCCTCCCCGACCAGCGGATGAGCGTTCAAGGCCGCTAGGCGTGCTTGGAATTGCGGCGCCTGCTTCTCCGTGCGCTCGAATATTCGATCGCGCTCATAGATTTCAATCGCCTTTAACGCGACCGCGGCAGAGACCGGGTGGCCGCCATAAGTGAAACCATGGCCGAAGACGCCGATCTTCTTACTCTCCGCGAGCAGCGCTTGAAACATAACTTCGGGAATCATCACGCCCGCGATCGGGAGATAGGCGGAGGATAGTGCCTTGGCGATCGAGATCGATTGTGGGACGAAGTTGAGTTTCTGGCAGCCGAAAGCGGTGCCGAGCCTGCCGAAGCCGCAGATGACTTCGTCGCTGATCATGAATACGTCGTGCTTGGCGCACACCGCCATGATCTTTTCGAAATAGCCTTGCGGCGGCACAATTACGCCGCCGGCCCCCATAATCGGTTCGGCGATGAAAGCGGCGACCGTGTCCGAGCCCTCTTTAACGATCAGTACATCAAGCTCGACGGCGAGCCGAGTTGCAAACTCTTCCTCAGTCTCACCCTCGTGCGCGAACCGGTAGTGATGTGGGCAGCTCGCGTGCAAAAAACCCGGCAGGGGCAGGTCGAAATCGCGGTGATTGGCTGGCAGGCCGGTGAGCGAAGCGGCTGCCACCGTGACGCCATGATAGCCCTTCACCCGGCTGATGATTTTCTTTTTCTGCGGCCGGCCTAGCGCATTATTAAGATACCAGACCAGCTTGACTTGCGTGTCATTCGCTTCCGAGCCCGAATTGCAGAAGAATACTTTTGAGATCGGAACCGGCGCTATTTCCTTAAGCTTCTCCGCAAGCTCGATCGCCGGATCATGACTTCGGCCGGTGAACAGATGGGCAAACGAGAGCTTGCGCATCTGCTCGGTTGCGACTTCGACAAGCTCCTCGTTGCCGTAGCCGAGTGCCGTACACCAAAGCCCGGCCATACCTTCGATATAGGCCTTACCATCGGTGTCGTAGACGTGAATGCCGTGTGCGCGTTCGATGATGAGCGGCCCGCTCTCACGAAAACTGGCGAGATTGATGTAGGGATGGACCAGCGTTTCGACGTCGCGGGCGGCAAGATTGCTGAGCGGAGGCATGAGATCCTTGCGTATCGCATGTGTGCGTTGCTGTAGCACAAGGCGGGCGTTGACATCATTGTGGACAGGCAAAGCGCAAGCCACAAGCTCGTCCGAAATATGGTGAGCGAGGTCTAAGTGCTATGAGGACCAACGAGGTATTCGGTTATTTTGATTCGGATTTTTTCGCGGCGCGACTGTTGGTCAGATTTGCCGCCATCGGACGCGGCCGCGGCAGGGGCACTTCATCGGCGCTGATCTCTGCGGCGCCGGTCTCGTCGGGCGACGACGCCGCGCTCTCGGCCTGCGCTGGCGGTGGTTCGCGGATCTCCCATTGGCAGAGCTTATAGCCATTGCGTCGTTCGGCGAGATCGAGATGAATGTGCTCCTCGTGGTAACCGTCTGAACCGGGCCCCAGCACGGTCGAAAATCGCGCGCAGGCGCTCGCGCGGGTTTTCTCACGCCAGTCCTTTGCGACATTGATGTCGACCAATCTGAACTCCCAGCCATCGGCAAGTCTGAAACCGCGCACGTCGAGCGCGTCGGCGCGGCCATGCTCGCTTAGCGCCGCGGCGCGCACCCGATTGCGGCCGCGGCATTCGTAAGAGTCGAAATTGTCGAGCGCGCGAAGTGGAGGTCCGGAATGGGCAAGTGAGGGCGCGACGTCGTCCCGCACCCATTCGGTGACCTGCTCGGCCATCGCACAGCGCAAGGTGGCGGGCGGGGTGAGGGTAACCTTGGTCTGGTCCGGCAGCACGACGGCCTGCAACTGCACCGCGTCCGGCGCGCCGCAATCGCCGGGACCGACCAGGGTGCCGAGCGCTTGGAAGACTGCGATTTTGGCCAGGCGCGTCTGGCAGGCAGACGGGGGTGTCGGTGCCGGGGCGGCGCCGCTGGCCCCGGAAAAAGACGCATAGGCCTCTTGTGGCGGGGCGAATTGCTCCGGAATGA
>JBASAH010000531.1:0-1580 GCA_049650505.1 Xanthobacteraceae bacterium | reverse complement strand
CCCTTGCCCCCTCCCTTCCCCGCCGGAAAGCGCACCGACGTGATCAATTCATCGCCCGCGCGCGCCGTCGTCAGCATGTCCATGTGGAAATCTGCTGCCGCGAGCACGCGGGTGCCGCGCTTGGATTTCAGCACAATCTCACCGCCGAGCAGCATGAGCGCCAGCGGCAATTCGGAGCTCGGGTCGGCATGGGCAATCGAACCGCACACCGTACCCTTGTTGCGGGTCTGGAAATGTCCGACATGCGGCAGCGCGGCGGCCACAAGCGGCAGTTTTTCGGCAAGCTGCGGCCACGCCAATAATTTGTTCTGGGTGACCGCCGCGCCAATTTCGATCATGCTGCCGCGATCGTGGATCGCATCGAGCGCGGCGATTTGGGAAATATCGATCAGCGCATCGGTCTCGATCAGCCGCAAATTGAGCATCGGCACGAGCGACTGGCCGCCGGCAAGGACGCGCGCGTCATCGCCGTATTCGGCAAGGAGCGCGATCGCCTCCTCGACGGTATCGGGGCGGAAGTAATCGAAGGGGCGCGGCTTCATGCGCGCGGCCCATCAGTTTGTTTCTGCATCAACGCATGAATGCGCCGCGGCGTCGCCGGCAGAATGACCTCGGTGACGGAAAGCGCATCGGCGATCGCGTTGGCGATGCAGGCCGGCGTACTCATGCAATTACCTTCGGCAAGACCCTTGGCGCCGAGCGGGGTGAACGGCGACGGCGATTGGTGGTGCAGGATTTCGACGTCAGGGATTTCGCCGACCGTCGGCACCAAATAATCGGCAAAAGTGCCGGAGAGAAACGCGCCCTCCTCGTTATAGGTGAACTCCTCGTAAAGCGCGGCGCCGATGCCTTGCGCAAAGGCGCCGCGGATCTGGCCCTCGGCGATCATCGGATTCATGATACGGCCGGCATCGTGCATCGACACGTAGCGATCGACCCGCACGTGATAGGTCACCGGATCGATCTCGACGCCGCACATATCGAAGATAAAGCCGTAGGTCAGCGAGGTGTTGATGCGATCGTCGCTCGCCGGCGGCTCGAGCTCGGGCGGCGTCCACACCGCGGTTTCGCTCAAGGCCGGCGCCATCGTCTCCGGCAGCATCACCGGCGACCAGTGCGAGGTCGCCGCGACGCGGCCGAACGGCAGCGCATTGTCGGGATTGGAGCGGCTGCGGATTTTACCGCCGGCAAGCTCGACATCGTCGGGCAGGATATTGAGCTGCTTCGCCGCGATGGCTTTGAGCTTGTCGCGCATCTGCACCGCCGCCATATGCGCGGCGACGGCGGTGCCGGAGGCGAAGCGGCTCGAATAAGTGCCGGCGGCAATCGACCATTGATCCTTCGCCGTGTCCAATTCGAGCACGACCTCGACCTCGTCCGGCGACAGGCCGAGCTGCTCGGCGACGATCTGCGCCAGCACCGTCTCGTGGCTTTGGCCTTGCACCGTGACGTCGGCAGTGACGGTGACCGCGCCGAGCGGATCGATCGTCAGGCGCGCCATCGACACCGCGCCGTTCTTGGGACCTGCTTTCTCGCGCGCCTGCGCGGTCATCAATGTCGAGAGATAGCCCATATTCGAC
>JBASAH010000530.1:0-5698 GCA_049650505.1 Xanthobacteraceae bacterium | reverse complement strand
TGTACGGCGAGGGCATTTCCAAGAATGGCGAGCTCATCGACCTCGGCGTGAAGGCCGGCGTGGTCGAGAAATCCGGCGCCTGGTTCTCCTACGACAGCCAGCGCATCGGCCAGGGCCGCGAGAACGCCAAAGCGTTCCTCAAAGCCAATGCCGATATTGCCGGCAAGATCGAGGCCGCGGTCCGCCAGAACGCCGGCCTGATCGCTGAAAAAATCCTCGCCGGCGAAGAGGGCGAGGCCACCGCCGCGGATGACGACGCCGCGGAGGGGTAGGCGGTTAAACTTTAACCCAAGCCATGATCATGCCCGCGCATAGCCGTTCGGAGAACGGCGTGTCGCGGGCATATCTTATAGAGAGAGCGGCTCTACGCTCCGCGGCGCTCGGCGGTCCATGATCCCGAGCACGCGCCGCCGCTCCAGGAGCCCGTGCCGATATTGCCGGCGAGCCGGCCCGAGCCGGTGGCGCTTCTGCCCGCGGCGTTGACCGTGACGGTCACCGCGCCGGTGCCGGCAACCTTGCCGGTGATCGTGAACATCGTGTCGCCGGCATTGGCCAGCGTGCCGTTCGATATGCGGACCGGGTAACGATAGCCACGATCGCAATCGCCCTTTTCGGTGACGATCGAAACGCTCCACAAGCCGTCATAACGCGGCACCGCAAAACTTGCGGTGCTGGCAACGATTGTGCCGGCCATGATTGCCGCGGCGATCACGCTCGGCGCGGTGCGGCCGATTCGGTTCGAGGCAAACATCCGACGCTCCCATCGTCGCGGGCTTATTCCCGCTCGGTTTCGCGAAACGAAGCGCCGTGCCGTAGGCCGCTTGCGTTGGTCAGGGTGCTTTTGCGTGAGAAAAGTTCAAATCTCGTTGATGCGCACGCCAAAAGTCGTCAATGCGCTCAGTTGCGATGTCTGGAAGTAGGAAGCCAAATGCGGCGGCAACAGGGGGTCAGCGGGCGCAACGCGGCGTTTACCATAACGGACGAAGCCGGTCCGAATGGGTGGAAATCGTATCGGCGGGACCGTTTTGCCATACTTGCCGCCGCAATTTCGTGATTGAAGCGCATAGCCCGCAGCGGCAAGGCTTCCACCATCTTCAGCTTGCCGCTGCGGACCCGCCCTCGGCGACTCCCCGCCGGGGGCATTTCTTTTAGTGCAAAGTCTCTTAGTCCGAAATCTGCCGCGCTACTCGCCGCGGACCACCTCCGTGTAGTCCGGCTCTTTATCGAGAAAGCCGCGCTCCATCATCCAATCGACTTTCTCTTTGAATTCATCGGGCCGGTAGGTCTTCACGCCGACGAGTTCGGGCATCATGCCGCCGGCGCGCTGGTCGGGAGCGAGATCGCGCAGCACTTCGGCGCGCGAGCGATCCTCGTTCTCGCGCAGCCAGGCGATTGCGCGGTTAAGCGCGCGGCGCAGTTTCGCCGCGGTTTCTTCATCGACGTCCGCGCCGGCGACGATGCCTCCGCGCCAGCGCAAGTCGGCAAGTTTGCGGGCGCCGGCGGCGAGCGCGCGGCTGACCAACGGCTCCATCAATGCCACCGCTTCGGTCGCGCCGCTTAAGAGCGCATCGAGCCGATCGTTGGCGTGCACGAGCTTGATCTCGGCAAAGGCAACGCCCGCGGCTTCAAGCGCTTCGATCGCGGCATAGAAGGTGCCGGCGTGCCAGGTCACCGCGATCGGCACATTGCGCAGTTCGGCGAGCGATTGGATTGGCGAATCCTTCCGTACCATCAGCGCGCCGGTGCGCACGGTCGTGTCGAGCCCGATGATCTTGCCGCCGCCGAGCGCCTGGACGCGCTCGATCGCACCCCATTCGCAGACCGGATAGACTTCGAGCGCGCCCTTCTGCAGTTGCGATTCCTTCCACCGCTTCGAGAAATCCTCGACGCGGCCCGCGGTGCCTTTTGGATTGTCTTCGTGATATTCGACTTTGAGGCCTTCGGCGGCGAAGAAGCCCTGCTCGACGGCGACCCGCCACGGGCGATCGTGGGCATTGCTGTCGCTTTGTAGACGTATGGTTCGGGTCATGTCAGTTCCTTGGGCTCGCCGAGATTTAATAAGCTCGCAATAAGCTCGACACGTTAGACAAAGCCCCGGCCGCCTTCAACGCGAGGCGCGCTCGGCGGCGCCTACGTTGCAGTGGCCATCGTGCCTAATGCGGTCCGCTATGGTCCTCGCGGTTACGCGGCGCGGCCCGCTCGTCGTAGCCGTGCCGGCTCGAATAGAACAGCAACGTCATCAGCGCGACGCCGATCAACAGTGAGAACACGACCCCGATCGTCATGGCCACATAGCCGACCTCTGGCATGGGCGGGCCTTCGATCGAGGTCCAGCTTCGCGCGGCGAACCAGGACGCCGCGACCAACAGCCCGAGCAGCGTCACGACAAGGGCGATCGTTCCAAGCGTGGTCGTTTTCTTATCTGTCGGCGCGCCGGGGCGGTCCATCTCCGCAACATAGTCGCGGAGCCGGCCGAATGTGAGATGCGGAGCCAAATTCGCTGGCAACGCGGCCTCGCCTCGCAAGCGGAGAAGGGGCGGAACGCTGATCTGATCGCAGCAATATCAGGCCGCGACCCCCCGCCGTTGTCGTTTTCAAGTCGTGGTCGCCGTCATGGCCGTTTTCAAATTTGCATCGACTTGGTCGAGAAAGGCGGTGGTCGAGAGCCACTTCTGGTCCGGGCCGACGAGTAAGGCGAGATCTTTGGTCATAAAGCCCGCCTCGACGGTGCCGACGGTGACCTTTTCCAGGGTTGCGGCAAACTTCGCCAGTTCGGCATTGTTGTCGAGCTTGGCGCGATGGGCGAGCCCACGGGTCCAGGCGAAAATCGAGGCAACCGAATTGGTCGAGGTTTCACGGCCCTTCTGGTATTCGCGATAGTGCCGCGTCACCGTGCCGTGGGCGGCCTCCGCCTCCACCACTTTGCCGTCAGGCGTGGTGAGCACCGAGGTCATCAGTCCGAGCGAGCCGTAGCCTTGAGCGACGGTGTCCGACTGCACATCGCCGTCGTAGTTTTTGCAGGCCCAAACATAGCCGCCCGACCATTTCAGCGCCGCCGCAACCATGTCGTCGATCAGCCGGTGCTCGTAGGTCAGTTTCTTCTCGGCGAACTTGTCCTTGAACTCGGCGTCGAACACTTCCTGGAAAATATCCTTGAACCGCCCGTCATAGATTTTGACGATGGTGTTCTTGGTCGAGAGATAGAGCGGGTAGCCGCGATTGAGCGCAAAATTCATCGAGGCGCGGGCGAAATCGCGGATCGAGTCGTCGAGATTGTACATCGACATGGCGACGCCGCTGCCGGGAAACTGGAAGACTTCGCGTTTGATCTCCTTGCCATCGTCGCCGACGAAGGTGAGATAAAGCTTGCCCTTGCCTGGCACGCGAAAATCGGTAGCGCGGTACTGGTCGCCAAAAGCGTGGCGGCCGATAATGATCGGCTTGGTCCAACCGGGCACCAGCCGCGGCACGTTCTTGCAAATGATCGGCTCGCGGAAGATCACTCCGCCGAGAATGTTGCGGATTGTACCGTTCGGCGACCGATACATTTCATGCAGGTTGAATTCCTTCACGCGCGCCTCGTCCGGCGTGATGGTGGCGCACTTTACCGCTACACCGACTTTCTTGGTGGCTTCCGCGGCGTCGATCGTGATCTGGTCGCGGGTTTCGTCGCGCTTCTCCATACCAAGATCGAAATAGAGTAGGTTGATATCGAGATAAGGATGGATCAGCTTGTCCTTGATGTATTTCCAAATGATCCGGGTCATCTCGTCGCCGTCCATCTCGACTACCGGATTGGCGACTTTGATCTTGTTCATTGGGATTTAGACCTTTGCGGCGCGTAATGGATTGAAACGGCGGGGGGCGCGCATCCAATAGAACAAAGCCCCGCCGCGTCGGCGGCGTGGCTATAGCACCCGCGCCGCGGGGGAGAAAGCCGACATTGGCGATGGCGCGGCGGCCGTTCGGGAAGCCCGAAAATCCATAAAGTCCGGATTGAAGTGCTAGAGTTTTCGGAAAGAGCTGGCGTGTCGCGATGATGCGTTCCGGGTTTGCCGCTGCGGTGGCCGGGAGTGCGATGCGGAGAATTCATGCCCGGAGCAGGGACCGATAGGACTAAGGATTGGAGCGCCGGCCGCGCCCCGATCGTTGTGCTTGTCGAACCGCAGCTCGGTGAAAATATTGGCGCTGCGGCGCGCGCCATGGCGAATTTCGGCCTCTCTCAGCTTCGACTCGTCAATCCGCGGCAAGGTTGGCCCAACGACAAGGCACAGATGATGGCAACCGGCGCCGGCCGGGTGGTCGATGCGGCGGCGCTCTACCCAAGCTTGGCCGAAGCAATCGCCGATTGCAGCTTTGTTCTCGCGACGACCGCGCGGCGCACGATCAGGCCAAGCAAGTCGTCGGACCGGCCGAGGCCGCCGGGCTGATAGCGCCGCGCGTCGCCGCCGGCGAGAACGTGGCAATTCTATTCGGGCGCGAACGCAACGGCCTTGAGAACGATGAAGTGGCGCTTGCCGATGCCATCCTCACACTTCCAGTCAATCCGGCTTTCGCCTCGCTCAATTTGGCGCAGGCCGTCGTCATCGTCGCCTACGAATGGTTCAAACTTGCGGGCGGCGGCAAGCTGCCATTCGGGAAGCCGAACAAATCCGCGCCGGCGCCGAAACAGCAATTGCTTGCCTTCTTCGAGGCCGTTGAGCGTGAGCTTGAGAAGGTCGAGTTCTTCCGCCCGCCGGACAAGCGCGAAACGATGCAAATCAATCTGCGCAACATCTTCGCCCGCATGCAGCCGACGCAGCAGGACATCCAAACGCTGCACGGGGTGATCATGGCGATCGCCGAAGGCCGCAAAGGGCCGGCGCGGGGGGGCGTGTTGGATGGTGAACAGGCCGAACTGTTACGCGCATTATTGGCCGAGCATGGCGGCGGCCGCGTTCCGAAGGAGCGCGGACCGGTGCGCGGCTTGGCGCGCCTGCTCCGCCGCAACCCGACGGAAGGTGAGCGGGCGTTATGGACGGCGCTGGTCAACGATCGCCGATTCGCCGGCCGCGGCTTCAAGCGGCAAACGCCGATCGGGCAGCACATCTGCGATTTCGTGTCGTTTCCGCTCCGGCTCGTCATCGATCTGGTGCCAGCGGACGAAAGCGCGGCCGCGGTCGCGGCGCGGACGCAAAAGCGCGCCTGGCTTGCCGAGCGCGACTATCGCATTGTCCAGATCGAGACGGGTGAGGCGGAAACCGATCTGACTGCGGTGCTGGACCGGCTTGCCCGGGCAATCAGCCCTTGAGCACCTTCATCGCCGCCGCGGCGCCGGCGCGTAGCATGGCAAGGTCGCTCGATACCGCGAGGAATTTCACGCCGCGCTTGACGAGCGCCGCGGCGCGCTCGGCGGAATGACAATAGGCGCCTGGGATTTTTTTCACTCCCTGCGTCGCCGCGATAAGGTTGTCGAGCTCGCGTTCGACATCCTTCGACAACGGATCGAGGGTTTTTCCGTCCGATAGTGCAATGGACAAATCGGACGGGCCGAGGAAAAAGCCATCGATGCCGGGTGTTGCGATAATCGCGTCAAAGTTTTGCAGGGCGGTCCGCGTCTCGATCATTGCCAGCGTGACAATATGGTCATTGGCCTCGCGCAAATAGATTGATTGATCAGTCAGGCCGGCCAATGTCGTCGCGCGATGCGGGCCCCAGC
>JBASAH010000529.1:0-9581 GCA_049650505.1 Xanthobacteraceae bacterium | reverse complement strand
GGCGCGACGTCGCGCATTTCCGGCTCGTCCAGCGGCGATTTCAGTTCGCGCGGGGCGGGCGCAAGCGGCCCCCAGGCCGAGGTCAATTCCAAATATCGCGGCGCGCAGGGCCTCGATCCGGCATTCGTCAAGAGCCTGGAGAAGCAGTTCGGCTTCGACAAGCCGGCTTACGAGCGCTTCTTCATCATGCTTTGGAATTACGTACGCTTCGATTTTGGCAAGAGCTATTTCCGCGACGTCAGCGTTCTGCAGCTCATCTCTGAGAAGCTGCCGGTCTCAATTTCGCTCGGCGTCTGGATGACGCTGCTGAGTTATCTGATCTCGATCCCGCTTGGCATCCGCAAGGCGGTGCGGGACGGCTCGCAGTTCGATATTTGGACTTCCGGCGTCATCATCGTCGGCTATGCGATTCCGGGATTCCTGTTCGCGATTCTGCTCATAATTTTGTTCGCCGGCGGCTCGTTCTTTCAGTTCTTCCCGTTGCGCGGATTGGTGTCCGACGGCTGGTCGCAATTCCCGTGGTGGCAGAAAATATTCGACTACTTCTGGCATTTGGTGCTGCCGATCATTTCGATGGGCTTGGCGGCGTTTGCCACCATGACGCTGCTGACCAAAAACTCGTTCCTGGAGGAGTTACGGAAACAATATGTGCTCACCGCGCGCGCCAAGGGCTGTTCCGAGACGCAGGTGCTATATGGCCACATTTTCCGCAACGCGATGCTATTGGTGATTGCCGGCTTCCCGGCAGCGTTCGTATCTGCCTTTTTCGCGGGCGCGCTGTTGATCGAAACAATCTTCTCGCTCGACGGTCTTGGGCTGTTGAGCTTCGAGAGCGTGCTCAACCGCGATTATCCGGTGGTATTTGCGAACCTTTACATTTTCGCCTTGGTCGGCCTGGTCGTGAACCTGATTTCCGACCTCACCTATACCTGGATCGATCCCCGCATCGATTTCGAGACGCGGGAGGTGTAGGTGGACGTCAAGCTCGAAGCGGAAGAAAAGATCAGGGTTCCACAAAGCGTGCTCGGCCGCGACCATCTGCGGCCGGATGTCGAGCCGGCCGGTCCGATGGGGATCACCGCGCCGCCGCTGGGATTCGAATTTTCCCCGCTGAACGCCCGGCGCTGGCGCAATTTCAAGGCCAATCAGCGAGGTTACTTTTCGCTCTGGATATTTCTTGTCCTGTTCGTACTTTCGTTGTTCGCCGAACTCATCGCCAACGATCGGCCCCTATTCATTCACTTCGACGGCAAGAATTACTTTCCGGTCTTCGTGACCTATCCCGACACCGAATTCGGCGACACGCTCGGCACCGCAGCCGATTACCGCGACCCCTACATCCAGCGGTTTCTCGATGAGCATCACGCCACGGTCATCTGGGCGCCGATCCGTTTTTCCTACCGCACGATCAATGATCGCCCGCCGTCAGCATTTCCCTCAAAGCCGACTTGGATGCTGAACAAGCGCGATTGCGATTTCGCCGCCAAAAACGGCTACAGCCAGTGCGGCGCGCTGGAGATGAACTGGCTCGGCACCGACGATCAGGGCCGCGACGTGCTGGCGCGGCTGATCTACGGCTTTCGCATTTCGGTACTGTTCGGGCTGATACTCACCATCGTCTCTTCGATCATCGGCGTCGCCGCCGGCGCGGTGCAGGGTTACTTCGGCGGCTGGACCGATCTGTTGTTCCAGCGCGTCATCGAAATCTGGACTTCGGTGCCCGAGCTTTATCTGCTGCTGATCATTTCCTCGGTGCTTGTGCCTGGATTCTTCGTCCTGCTTGGAATCCTGCTGCTATTCTCTTGGGTGCGGCTTGTCGGCTTGGTGCGCGCCGAATTCCTGCGCGGCCGCAATTTCGAATATATCCAAGCAGCGCGCGCGCTTGGCGTCTCCAACCGCGTGATCATGTTCCGCCATCTGCTGCCGAACGCCATGGTGGCGACGATGACGTTTCTGCCCTTCATCATGTCGTCATCGGTGATGACGCTCACCGCGCTCGACTTTCTCGGCTTCGGCCTGCCGCCGGGCTCGCCGTCGCTCGGCGAACTCCTGTCCCAGGCCAAGGCCAACGTGCAAGCGCCATGGCTCGGACTGACCGGCTTCTTCACTGTCGCGCTGATGCTGTCGCTGTTGATCTTCGTCGGCGAAGCGGTGCGCGACGCCTTCGATCCGCGCAAGACGTTTATGTGACCGCCACATGACCGAGCCACTGCTCTCCGTCCGCGATCTTTCCATCGCCTTTCGCTCCGGCGGGCGCGAGACGCTGGCGGTCGACCGCATCTCATTCGAGATTGCCAAGGGCGAGACGCTGGCGCTAGTTGGAGAGTCTGGGTCAGGAAAATCGGCGACGGCGCTTTCGATCCTCAAACTCTTGCCTTACCCGGCGGCGCGGCATCCGTCCGGCGCGATCCATTTCAAAGGCAACGACCTTCTGCAATTCGACGAGCGGCAGATGCGCCGCGTGCGCGGCGACGACATCAGCATCGTGTTCCAGGAGCCGATGACCTCGCTCAACCCGCTGCATACGATTGAAAAGCAGATCGGCGAGATTTTGCTATTGCATCGCGGATTAACCGGCGCCGCCGCGCGCGAGCGGACCATCGAGGTGCTGAGCCAGGTCGGCATTCCCGACCCGCAGACGCGGCTCAAGAGCTATCCGCATCAATTGTCGGGCGGCCAGCGGCAACGCGTGATGATTGCCATGGCACTTGCCAATGAGCCCGACCTCTTCATTGCCGACGAACCGACCACGGCGCTCGACGTCACGGTGCAGGCGCAGATCATCGCGCTGTTGAAGGACCTGCAAGCCCGCCTCCACATGTCGCTATTGTTCATCACCCACGATCTCGGCATCGTGCGCAAGATCGCGCAGCGGGTCTGCGTGATGAAGGACGGCAATATCGTCGAGCAGGGCTTGGTCGCGCAGGTCTTTGCCGCGCCCGAGCATCCCTATACCCGCGCGCTGCTTGCCGCCGAGCCGAAGCCCGATCCGGCGCCGCCGCAGCCGAATGCGCCGATGATGATCGAAACCAAGGACCTGAAAGTCTGGTTCCCGATCACCAGCGGGCTGTTGCGCAAGGTCGTCGGCCACGTCAAAGCCTGCGACGGCTTGAGCATCGAGGTGCGCAAGGGCGAGACCCTCGGCGTCGTCGGCGAATCCGGCTCGGGCAAATCGACGCTCGGCCGCGCGATCTTGCGGCTTATCTCATCCGAAGGCCCCATCGCGTTCATGGGCCATAATCTGCAAGGCCTGCGATTCAAGGAGATGCTTCCGTTCCGCCGCAACATGCAGATCGTTTTTCAGGACCCTTATGGTTCGCTGTCGCCGCGCATGTCGGTCGCGGACATCATCAAGGAAGGTTTGAAAGTTCACCATCCGCGCATGGCGGATGACGAGCGCGACCGCCGTGTCATTCGCGCGCTCAACGATGTCGGGCTCGATCCGGAGACTCGGGTCCGCTTTCCGCACGAATTCTCCGGCGGCCAGCGGCAGCGCATCGCAGTGGCGCGCGCAATCGTGCTCGAGCCGAACTTCATCGTGCTCGATGAGCCGACCAGCGCGCTCGACATGCTGATCCAGGCCCAGATGGTCGATCTGTTGCGCGACCTGCAGAAGCGGCGCGACCTTACTTATTTGTTCATTTCCCACGACCTGCGCGTGGTCGCCGCGCTGGCGAGCCGGCTTCTGGTCATGCGGCATGGCGTGGTGGTGGAGGCCGGCGACGCCGCCGAACTGTTTCGTAATCCGAAGACCGATTATACGCGCGCTTTGTTCGCCGCTGCCTTCAATCTCGAAACCGCGCCGGAGGGCGTGGTTGCGCAGTAATCTGGATTAGACGATCCCTCAGCCGCTCGTCCCCGCGAAAGCGGGGACCCAGTAGTTATAAAAATGCTCAGGTTCAGCTGGATTCCCGCCTGCGCGGGAATGAGCGGATTTCCGTAAGCTCGATCCGAGCTTAAAACCCGAACAGCTTCGCCGGATTGTCAACCAGCATAAGCTGACGCGTTTTCGCGTCCGGCGCGATCTCGGTAATCAGATCGACAAGCGCGCCATCGTTGGGCACGGCATGATGATTTGGGTGCGGCCAATCGGTACCCCAGACCACGCGCTCGGGCGCGTGCGTGGCGAGCGAGCGCGCGAATGGCACCGCGTCGGCATAAGGATAGCCTTGCTTGGTGATGCGGTCGGTACCGGACAGTTTCACCCAGACATTGCCGCGGTCAAGGAGCCGGCGGAGCGCCGAGAAGGCGGCGCCGTGCAGCCCTTCGGCGATGTCGATGCGGCCGATATGATCGATGACGACTGGCGCCTCGATCGAGGTGATGAAGTCATAATGATCGAGCACGCCCTGGCCGCCGAGATGCATGGCGATGTGCCAGCCGTGCCACGCCACTGCTTCGATGATCTTGCGCATGTCCTCACGCGGCATCGGCGCGCCAAGATGCGCGAAATGAAAATGCAGACGGATGCCGCACACTCCGGCTTGGTCGAGCCGTTCGATCTCGGCGGCCGGCATATCGGGTTTCAGCAAAGCGACGCCGCGATAGCGGCCGCCCGCGGCGGCGAGTAGATCGACCAGCACGGCGTGGTCGCTGCCGTGGCAGGTCGAGTGCACGAACACGCCGCGTTCGAAGCCAAGAAACTCATGCAGGCGGAACAGATCCTCCTTCGGCGCGTCGGCCGGCGTGAATGGCCGGTCCGGCGCGTAGGGAAACTTGCTGTGCGGGCCGAACACATGGAAATGCGAGTCGCAGGCCAGCGGCGGCAGCTTGAATTTCGGCTTGTTCGGATTCGGGTCCGGCGGCGCGATCGTGGGCGTGAGGTCGTCGGGGCGAATGGTCATCAAAATTTGTCCTGCTTTCGCGCCATAGCAGCTTAGCATCCGCCCGTCCCCGCGAAAGCGGGGACGAAGCCGGTTAGGGCGCGTTTCTTAGTCACTTTTCGTTTCGTCTGGATTGCCGCTTCGGCGGGAATGGCGGGAAACTCAATCGACGTGATTACGTGATTCTCTTAGCACCGCTCGATCCGCCCTACACCATCAATCGCAGCGCGCGGTCATGCCGCCGTCGACCACGATCTCGGTCCCGGTGATGAAGCGCGCCTCGTCGGAGCCCAAGAACAGCACGGCATGTGCGGTGTCGCGGCCGTCGCCCATGAAGCCGAGCGGAATGCGCGCGACGCGCGATCTCAATAAGGCCTCGATGTCGCCGCCGGTGCGCTGTTTGGCAAGCCGCGCCTCGACCATCGGCGTGTGCATCTGACCCGGCACCACTGTGTTCACGCGGATGCCTTTGCTGGCATATTGCACGGCAGTGACACGCGAGAACTGAATCACGGCGGCCTTGGCCGACGCATAGCCGATCTGCGGCGAGCCGGTATAGCGAATCCCTGAAGTCGACGCGGTATTGACGATGGCGCCGCCGCCCTGTGCGACCATGATCGGGATGACGTGGCGGCAGCACAGGAACACGCTCTTGAGATTGTAGTCGATTTGCTGGTCGAAATTCGCTTCCGGCATCTCCGCCACGCCGCCTGCGGCCGAGCCGCCGACATTGTTGACCAGAATGTCGATGCGGCCGAACTTTTTGCGGCACGCCTGCGTCGTCTCGGCGACCTGCCTGTCATCGAGCACGTCGCAGACATGAGTGGCGATCTCGCCGTCATTGCCGACGCGTGCGACGGTCTCGGTCATCGCCTCGGCTGTTTTGTCGACGGCGAAGACTTTGGCGCCCTCGCGAGCAAACAGCACCGCGGCGGCACGGCCATTGCCCCAGCCCGGACCGATACAACCAGCCCCGGCAATGAGCGCGACTTTGCCTTCTACTCGGCCCTCGACTCGTCCTGCCACGCGCCCTCCCCTCTTTGCGAGCGCGCCGATGTTAGAGCATGATCCGCAAAAGTGGAAACCGGTTGTCCGAAAAGAATGTGAAGCGATGCTGCGGTTTCTTGCAACGGCGATCTTGATCCTAACGGCGGCCGTCCCGGGAAGCGGCGTTCAGGCGCAACAGACCTATCCGACGCGCACGGTTCGTCTCATTTTGCCGTTCGGCGCCGCCAGCGCCACGGACATCACGGCAAGGCTGTTCGCCGACCGGCTGAGTACACGCTGGGGCAAGCCGGTCGTCGTCGAAAATCGTCCAGGCGGCGATGGGCTCGTCGCACTCAATGCCTTCATCGGGGCCCGGGACGATCACACGCTGTTCTTCGGCCCGGCCGCGATCTTTCTTGTCCATCTTTATGACGAGGAGAAGCCCGCTTACGATCCGCATGACATTGCGCCGATCTCGCAGGTTTATGTGACCGTGCTAGCGATCTCGGTGCCGACATCCCTGAATATCGACGCCATGGACGAACTGGTGGCATTGGCCCGTGCCCAGCCGGGCAAGCTCAATGCTGCCGCGGCCACCGGCAATTCCGACTTTTTGATCTTCGGATTCATCAAGTCGCGTGATTTGCAGATCGCCAAAGTGCCCTATCGCGACATCATGCAGGCGCCGAACGATCTCGCCGAAGACCGCATTCAGATCCTGTCAAGCTCACTGGCCGTGGCGCAGCCAATGATGCGCGCCGGGCGGATCAAGGTCCTCTTGGTGACGAGCAAACAGCGCGCGCTTGGCCAACCGGAAATTCCGACCGCGGCCGAGGCGGGCTATCCGGAATTGACCATGGAGACAAGCGGTGGGTTGTACGGACCGCTGCATATGCCGGAAAGCTTGCGCGAGAGTATTGCCCGCGACTTTCGCGAGATCGCCGAGAGCGATCCTGTCATCGGCAAGCGGCTGGCCGATACCGGTCAGATCATGACGCTGCGCGGCCCGGCCGAATTCGCCCGCAATATCGACGAGCAAAACCGGCAGCTCGGAGCGCTCGCAAAAACGCTCGGGCTCAAGGGCGCGCGGCCGCCTGATTTGCTCCATAGGGCCCCGCCATGAATTTTCCTCGTAGACAATTGCTGCATTTGGGAGGGGGTGCTGTCGCGCTACCAGTGATGTCGCGCATCGCCTGCGCGCAATCCTATCCGACGCGACCAGTCCATTTGATCGTCTCGGTTTCCGCTGGCGGCTCACCTGACATCATCGGGCGCCTGATAGCGCAGTGGCTATCGGACCAACTTGGGCAACCGTTTGTGGTGGACAACCGCGCGGGTGCCGCCGGCAATATCGGCACTGAATTTGTTCTAAAGGCCGCACCGGACGGCTACACGCTCCTTTTGGCGTTGTCGGCAAATGCGATTAACGCTTCGCTTTATAAAGATCTCCAGTTCAATTTTATCCGTGACGCCGCTCCGGTAGCGAGCATTGCGACGATTCCGCTCATCATGGAGGTCAACCCATCGGTTCCAGCAAAAACGATTCCGGAGTTCATCGCCTATGCCAAAGCCAATCCGGGAAAGATTAACATGGCATCTGGCGGCGTCGGGTCCCCACTTCACGTCGCCGGCGAGCTGTTTAAGATGATGGCTGGCGTTGATCTGGTTCACGTCCCATACCGCAGCGAGGCGCTGGCGCTGCCCGATCTACTCGCCGGACAGGTGCAAGTTTTATTTGGCGTCATGCCCGCGTCGCTCGGCTATGTCCGAGCCGGTAAATTGCGCGCGCTGGGCGTCACCACAGCGAAGCGTCAGGAGCTTTTGCCCGATGTCCCGGCCGTAGCCGAGTTTCTACCGCGCTACGAGGCAAACGGCTGGTATGGGATCGTCGCGCCCAGAGGCACACCCAACGAGCCCATTGCGAGGCTCAACAAAACAGTCAACGCTGCTCTTGCTGATCCGACGATGAAACGGCGTTTTGTCGATCTCGGATGTGCGGTTTTCGCAGGCACGCCCGCAGACTTCGAGAAGTTCATCGTCGACGAAACCGACAAATGGGCAAATGTAGTGAAGTTCGCTGACATTAAGCCGCAGTGATCCTAAGCCGCCGCACGCTCACGATCTCGCCGCCCGTCTCGCCATCCTTGCCGCGAATGCGCGTCATCGCTTCACTCGCCGGCTCGATGACGACGGCCATATGAAAGGCATTGGCGTGCACGAGGGTCTCGCGATCGCGCGCAATCGCCACGTGTCCTTTCCAGAAAATCAGATCGCCGCGCTGCAGCGCGAATGACCGCGCCGCATGATCGACTGCCGTGCCAAGTGAGCGCTCCTGCATGTCGCTGTCGCGCGGGCATGACACGCCGCAAGCTGCAAGCGCTACCTGGACAAGGCCGGAGCAGTCGAGCCCGAGCACGGTCTTGCCGCCCCATAGGTAAGGCGTGCCGACAAACCGCTCCGCAACGGCAACAAAATCCCGCTCGTTCTCACTGACCGGCCCAAGATGCGCCGCCGGCAGGTAACCGGATGACAATTGGCCACCCGACGATGTGACGGCCCAGCGGTCCGCCACGCTGGCAATGTTCAGCTTGGCGCCGAACGGCAGTGCCTCGAGCGGCGGCACTTTGATCGACGGTCCGGGGAAGACGAAGCTGCGCAAAGCCGTAACTTTGTGAGTTGGCATCGGCCCGGGCGCCGCGAGCACAGCGTTCGGTAGCCAGCCGACATAATTGTCCACGGCAAGCTGACCCCACGCCCAGCCCTCGGCATTGGTGTCGTAGATCGTGACACGCTCGCCCTTGAGCGCCTCGGTATCGAGTGGCGCGTCGGGCCGCGGCTCGCGGCGAAGCGGCGCCTGCGGTGCGACCACCTCCATCTCGCGGCCGTCGACAAAGCGGCCGGCCTTGAGCTTGCCTTCAAGATATTTCGCCGCGACGCCATCGCGAAACGGCGTCAGCCGCGGATCAAAGCCCGGCAAAGTCTCAGGCATAACGCGCCGCGAGCAAAGCATAGAGTGCGCGCGCCGCTTGGCATTCGCCGCCTTCCGGCCGGCCGGACTTGGCCGACGGCGTCCAGGCGAAAAGATCGAAATGCGCCCACGATTGTGCGCTGACGAAACGGCGCATGAACAGCGCGGCGGTAATAGCGCCACCCTGGCTGCCGCCGACATTGTTGATATCCGCGACCTTGGATTCGAGCATCGATTCATAAGGCCGCCATAGGGGCAGCCGCCACAACGGATCGTTCTCGGTTTTCGCCGTGCGCATCAAATCATCGGCAAGGCGATCGTCATCGGTGAAGAACGCCGGCACGTCCGGCCCGAGGGCAACGCGGGCGGCGCCGGTCAGCGTGGCGAAATCGGCGATCAGCGCCGGCTTATCCTCATCGGCGAGCGCCAGCGCATCGGCCAGGATCAGCCGGCCTTCGGCATCGGTATTGCCGATCTCGACCGTGATCCCCTTGCGCGAAGTATAAATATCGCGCGGCCGGAAGCTTGCTCCGGCGATGGCGTTCTCGACCGCCGGGATCAACACGCGCAGCCGCAGTTTTAGTCCGCGCGCCATGATCATATGCGCCAGCGCCAGCGCGGTCGCCGCGCCGCCCATATCCTTCTTCATGTTGAGCATCGCGGATTCCGGCTTGATGTCGAGACCGCCGGTATCGAAGCAGACGCCTTTGCCGACAAGCGTTACCAGCGGATGAGCGGCATCGCCCCAGGATAAATCGATGAGCCGCGGCGCGGCGGCGGCGGCGCGGCCGACCGCATGGATC
>JBASAH010000528.1:0-4590 GCA_049650505.1 Xanthobacteraceae bacterium | reverse complement strand
GTCGGGTTCCGCGTCAACGGCGAGCAGAACGCCGGCCGCGCCGGCGGACTGCGGCACGCGCCGCACCAGCAGCATGACGTGCCCGTACGGATCGGCGTAGACGGTTCCCGGACGTAGCGTTTCTTGTGTCAGCGGAACTGTATAAAAATCGGTGTTGTCGTCGCTCGCCGACGTTCGCACCGAGCCGGAGTGAACGACGTCGCCGACGATCCGCAAATATTCGCCGAACGACGGCGTCGCTCCCAGCCGCTTCGGCGCCGGATTCACCGGCGCAGGCTCCTCCGGGGGAGGCAGGGCCGGCTCGCCAAGCATCTGCTGCAATAAAGTCGGCGTCGGCGCCGGGCTGGGAGCGGCGGACGCGATTTTTGGTTCGGGCGGCGGCGCGGGACGCGTCGCCTCGGGGTGCTCAATGTTGAACCATTGGTAGCACTTGCCGCTGCGCGAGCAATTCGAATAGCCGAACGGCAGCCCCATCTTGAATGCGAAATATGCGCGCAAGAAATAGGCAAAGTCGGCGCAGTCGGGGCGAAGGTTCATCGTCACGCTGTCTTCGCCGAGACCCAAATAGTTGAACAGAAGATTGCGCGATTTATCGCGCAGTACTTCGTGCCAGGCTTTCCACGACGGTTCAGCGTCGAGCGGCGCGTCGAACAGCTTCTCGATCCATGCCGAATACAAATCTTCGGTGGTGCGGTTCCAGGAATTGCGCAGCGGCCAAACGGTCCCCGACGCCGCACGCGGCCGCGGCGGCTCATCGGCGCGCACCACGATTTCGCGCGTCGTGGTGCTGCACTCACGTGTCGCATCGACGCAGGTGAGCGCAGCGCGCCAGGTACCTGCGGCAGGTGAGGCGACTTCAGCGATCCAAAAATACGGCGGGCCGCCATGTCGCTCATGCGATTTTGCGGCGACGCTGCCGTCCGGCGCGATCAGTGCAAGCTCGCCGTTGAACGGCTTTTCGCTGGCGAACAGCACGCGCAGCGGCGCGCCCTTCCACGGCGCAAGCGGCGAGGCCAACACGGCGAGGTCGGCTGTCTCGCTGGACGTCGTGTTTGCACCCGCGGCCTTGGTTTCCGTCGTCGAGGGAACAAACAATGCGCCCGCGAGCAACAACGATGCTGTCGCAGCAGCAAACCGGCCTGACAGAAACATTCAGCCCCCTCCCGATACCGCGCCTCGACAATAGAGCGAAAGCTTTGGCTGAATCATGGCGAGTTACAATGGGAAGCCGGTTGCGGCGCCCGCGCGCAAATCGGACCGGGACCGCAGCTAACGCCAACGGCCGACAGCAGGATCGCCCCGAAACATAGCGGGACCTTGCCTTGCCGGCGCCTACGCTCGATAGTCTTAGTTCCGTGCCACGAAGGGAGGACTAGCTATGCGGAGGCTTGCGTCGAAGCTTCCTTGCATCGTGACGCTCGCGGCGCTGACCGCAGCAAGTCTCGCTTTAGCGCAGGCCGCCATCTCGGACCTGCGCGGCACCTGGAAAGGCGAGAGCGAATCCATCGTTTTGGGCACTGGAAACCCGCATCATTCCGGTACAGCGGCCCAGGAACCGGAGCTTCGCTCCGTTCCCTTTACGCTGACAATCGACAAACAGGATGGCCGCCGCTTCTCCGGCACGTTCTCGTCGGCCCGCGGCAGTTCCAAGGTCGTCGCCGTTATGTCGCGGAGCGGCTCGATCTACTTGGCCGATGCCGAGGGCTTTTCGCATGGAACGATGCTGGTGCCTGGCCGGATGGAGCTCTGCTACCTTAAGCATTCAGCTGAGACGCGCATTGCATCCTGCGCAGAATTGGCCAAGCAGCCTTAGGCGCGCGGACTTATCGGGTCGAGCTCATCGATGGGGCGACATGATCAGATTCCCGCGTAGGAGTTTTCTCCAGGTTAGCGCGGGCGCCGCACTCTCGCTGCCGCGCGTTGCGATGGCGGAGGACGCCTATCCGTCGCGGCCCATCCACGTCGTGATTGGTTTCACGCCCGGAGCGGCGGCCGATGTTGCGGCGCGCATCCTCGCCGCGAGTGCAGCACCGATCCTCGGCCAGCAACTCGTCGTTGAAAACAAGCCGGGGGCCGGATCGAGCATCGCCGCCGACTATGTCGCTCACGCCGCCAAGGATGGCTACACGGTTTTTCTTGCGACCCTGTCCATCATCACCAATCAGATCACCAATCGCAACGAATCCATCGACCTGATCAGGGATTTTACGCCGGTGGCGCTGCTCGAATCCGGCGCCGTTATTCTGGTGGTCAATCCCGACAGTCACCTGCGCAACGTCGCCGAGCTTGTCGCTTTGGCCAAATCGAAGCCGGGCGAAGTGCTCCATGCCACGGTGATCGGCAGCCTGCCGCACCTTGCAAGCGAACTGTTCGCGCAGCGCGCCGGCGTCAAGCTTACGCAAGTGCCCTATCCGGGCAGTCCGCAGACAGTCATCGACGTCATCGCCGGCCGCGCGCTGATGACGTTCGCACCGGCGTCATCGGTCGTCGGTCAGATCGCGGCTGGCAAACTCAGCCCGCTCGCCACCGCGGCGAGTAAACGCTCGAGCGCGCTGCCTGACGTGCCAACCATGGCGGAGGCCGGCATCCCCGACTTTGACACCAGCCTATGGTTCGGCCTGCTCGCGCCCGTCGGCACGCCGCGGCCGATTGTCGAAAAGCTCGCCGCCGCGGCCCACAAAGCGATGCGTGCGCCGGACGCAGTCGAGACGCTGCGCAAGCAGGGTTACGAACCACTCGATGCCGGCCCGGACGAGTTCGCAAGCTTCATGCGCAGCGAGATCGCTCGCTGGTCGGAAGTGGCGCGGGCCGCTGGATTAGGAACTTAAGAGCGCGCCCTGCAGTCAGAACTGCCAAGGGCCTCTTTCGTGCTGCGAGGGGCCCGTATGATAAGATTTTGGTGATATGCTTCAGGATCGATTTGTACCGCCCGGCGGAGCTTTCACGCGCAGCGTTCCAATTCGTTTTTCGCATTGCGATCCAGCCGGCATCGTCTATTTCCCGCACTACTTCGACATGTTCAACGGCCTGATCGAGGATTGGTATGGGCAAGAGCTCGGTTTCGATTATGCCGAGCTTATTACCGGAGACAGATACGGCTTCCCGATCGTTCACCTCGAATGCGATTTCAAGATCCCAAGCCGAATAGGCGAGGTGATCGAGCTGACCTTGTTGGTTGAGCGCATTGGCCGCTCGTCGCTTGCGATTGCCATCGTCTGTCATCGCGACAACATCGAGCGACTGCGCGCACGGATGGTCACCGCGATGATGTCGCTTGAGACGAAGAAGGCCGTGCCAATGCCGGATGCGTTGCGCACCGCAATCGAATCTTACCAGCGACGAACTGCCAGCGGCCAGTAGGGCGGATTAGCGAGAGCGTAATCCGCCATCTTGCGGCTGCACCTGCGCTTCGGCTTGCGCCTGTCGGGCCGCCGCGATCTCGTCGAGCCAGGGCTTGGCTGTTTTCTCGGCGGTGGCGCGGGTCTGCGCGTCGAGCTTGTTGACGACGTCGTCAAGTTCAAGATCGGTCTCGCCGCCGGCCCGCGAGATCAGATGCCATTTGGCCGCTTCGGCCAGATTGACCGGCACGCCGCGACCGCTGACCAGAATGCGCGCTAGCCGATCCTGCGCGATCGCACTGCCGTGCATCGCGGCTTTGCGGAACAATGCGGTTGCCGCCACCTGGTTGGGCTCGATGCCATCACCGTTATAGAGCGCGATCGCATATTCGACCTGCGCGTCGATGTTGTCGGCGCGCGCCGCTTGCCCCCACAATTGCACGGCTTGGTGGGTGTCCTGGGGAACTCCCCGACCGGTCTTGTAGAACGTGCCGAGGGCGTATTGCGCATCGGCGCTGCCGCTCTGTGCGGCCATGCGCAGCAACTCGGCGGCCCGGTTCAAATCCTGCGGAAACATCTGCCCCTCGATATAGAGCAGGGCCAGATCATAGGCGGCAATCGGATGGCCAAGCTTGGCGGCGGCGGCAAGCCATTGCGTGGTGGCTTGGCGATCGCGTGGGCCGGCGCGACCCTTGATGGCGAAGATGGCCAACGCGAACATGGCATTGCTGTCGCCGCGTGCCGCCGCCAGCCGATACCACTCGGCCGCGCGCTGATCATCCTGGGGAACGCCGAGGCCGCTGGCGTAAAGCTCGCCAAGAAGCGTCATCGCTGTGGGATCGGTGGCATTCGTTACGCGATCCGTCGCAAGCGAGAAAGCAGTAAGGAAATAGCCGCGCTGGAAAGCGCCATAGGCCAGATCGGGTGGCCGTACGGGCTGCGCCGCTGCCGCCGCCGGGGCGCGCGGCACGGTTTTCTGCGCCGAACTTTGCGCCAACGCAGATTGGCTCAAGCACAGCATCAACAGTCCCGCGGCCAGAGCTTGCAGAACGCGCGTCATGTTAGCGACTTGCCAACCGTCGCGGCTGCCGCCGCAATCGCGTCGGCGGCGCCGCCGGGCGTCGACCATATCCAGTCGCCAAGCGCAAGGAAATCGGCGCGAGTATGCGCTAGCGGCGCGAACTCGTCCTTGCTCGCGGCGTAGGCCACACATGGGATTTCGAACAGCTCTGCCCACCAAGTCAGACGTTCC
>JBASAH010000527.1:0-9128 GCA_049650505.1 Xanthobacteraceae bacterium | reverse complement strand
AGTGAAATGTTGTGGAAGTGGATCGACGCGAACGAAAAAGAACTTGGGATCGGGCGACCGTATCTCGACAAGGATCCACCGCATGTTGCGCCGATTGATGGCAAAGAATATGCCGAGAAACGCAGCGTGGTGAAGGCGCGACTCGCCGGATTGAAAAAGCCGTCGCCGTCATCAAACTCAAAGTGAAAGCGCTCGCTACTACTGGCAGCACTTGCCGTTTGCGAGTTCAAACTGGAAGCGGTCAAACCTCGGCGATCGGAAGCTCTAAAGGGATGCGATTCTGCCCTGTGGCATTTCCGCTTCTCCTAATCGGCCGATTGGGGTCAAGCGAGCTCCCCATCGATACAGTGGGACGTGGCGGTGCCATTTTGTGATGTCCGCTTTGCACTCGTAAGTGGACATTGATTGGCTTGCAAACCGTTTGCGAAACTAGTCCTAAGTCATTGTTCGCCAGTACCCCCGAACCAATACCGTTTGCAAAATTCATGTGATAAATCTATGTGCAGCCCCCGCCTGGGGACTGGGGGTCGCGAGTTCAAATCTCGCCGCTCCGACCAAAAACCAGAGGGTCTCGAATGTCCAAACGATTAATAGCGGCGCTCGCCGCACTGAGCATATCCGGCAGCGCGGCGTTGGCGCAGGAAATTAAGGTCGGCGTGGTGCTGCCTTATACCGGCATCGGCGCCGAATTCGCCCGCCAAATGGATCGCGGCATGGAGCTTTATCTCAAGCTGAATCCCGATCAGGTAAAACCGTACACCATCACGCTCATCAAGCGCGACTCCAAAGCACCGAGCGGCGCCGAGGCCAAGGTCGCGGTCCAGGAACTGCTGACCCAGGACAAGGTCGATGCCCTTGCCGGTTGGGTCTATTCGCCCGACGCCATTGCATCCGCCCCACTCATCACCGCTGGCAAAAAACTCGCGGTGATCATGAATGCGGGCACCGCATTCATCACCAATCTCGCGCCGGACTTTGTGCGCACGTCGTTTAGCATGTGGCACGCCGGCTACGCCTTGGGCGTCGCTTCGGCTAAGACGCTGCATGCGAAAACCGCAGTCGTCGCCTATTCCGACTTCCCTCCCGGTAAGGATAGCTTGGATGCCTTCAAAGCCGGCTTCGAAGCCAATGGTGGTAAGGTAATCGACGCCATTCCGGCGGGCGGTCCTGGCACCGTTCCAGACTTCACGCCGTTCTTTCAACGCGCCAAGGATGAGAAGCCGGACGTTCTTTTCGTGTTTGTGCCGGCGGGCGATCATGCCGTTGCGGTAGCCAAGACCTACGGCGCGCTCGGCATGCGCGCCGCCGGCATCAAACTGATCGGACCGGGCGACATCACCCAGGACATCAAGCTGCAGGCCATGGGTGACGCGGCGATCGGCCTGATCACCATGCATCACTACAACGCCGATCTCGATAATCCGCAAAACAAACGGTTCGTTGCCGCCTGGAACAAGGACTACGGCGCCGACTCGACCCCTGACTTCACCGCGGTCGGTGCCTATGATGGAATGGCTGCGATCGTTCACGCCGCGCAAGCCACCAAAGGCAAGATGGATGGCGACGCTGCCGTGAAATCGCTGCTCGGATGGAAATTCGACAGTCCGCAAGGCCCGATCACGATCGATCCGGAAACCCGGGACATCGTCATGAACGAATATCTTGCCGAGGTGATGAAAGGCCCCGATGGCAAGCTTCATCAGAAGGTGATCGGTCAAATCGATCGCGTGAAGGACGAGTGCAAAGCGCAGGCCATCGGTCCGTGCGCTCCTAAGAAATGATGCAAACCGGTCGAGAGCTTTTCACGATGGAGGCCGCTCCGCCCACGCACGGGGCGGCCTCGTAACATTTGCCGGCCAGCGAGATCTTTCGTGATAGCAGGGATCGATGTCGCCAGCATTTTGTTGGGCGGGCTCGCCGCCGGCACCGTGCTTTTTATCGTTTCGGTTGGGCTGTCCGTCACGATGGGCCTGATGGGATTTGTCAACCTCGCCCATGGGGCGTTCGCCATGTTCGGCGGTTACATCATCGTCCTGGCGATGAATCGCGCGCATTTCGGTTTTACAGTTGCCCTCGCACTCGGCTTTGCCGCTACCGCGGCTCTAAGCGTGGTGCTTGAGCAATTTCTCTATCGCCGGCTCTACCGTGCCGGCGAGCTCGACCAGGTACTGCTGACGATCGGTCTGATTTTTATTTTCATGGCCGCGCTTACCATCGTCGTCGGTCCACAAAGTCAGCCGATGCAATTGCCTGCCGAACTGGGTGGCCAGATCAACCTCGGCTTTATTCAGTATCGCACCTACAGCGTTTTCCTGATCGTGATCGGAGTTCTCATCGTTGCCGGCATCTGGCTCGCGTTCGAACGCACCCGCATTGGCGCGCAGATCCGCGCCACGGTCGACAATCGCCGAATGGCGGAGTCACTTGGCATCAATGTCGATCGGCTGTTCACGATCACCTTCGCTTTTGGCAGCGGAATGGCGGCACTTGGTGGCGGGCTCGGCGCCGAGTTTCTCGGGCTCGATCCGCAATATGCGATCAAATATCTTGTCTATTTTCTGATTGCCGTTTCGGTCGGCGGACTCGGCAGTGTCGTCGGCGTCTACTATGCATCGCTGCTTCTGGGCGTGCTCGACTTTGTGCTCAAACTCTATTTGCCAAAGGGCGGGACCATTTTCATTTACGTGCTCACGATTCTGCTCCTGCTGTGGCGGCCGCAGGGCCTTTTTGGGAGGAAAGCAATGTGAGTGCCGAGATTGCTCCTCTTCAGCAAATAGCCACGGTTCAGGGCTTGGATCAGCCGGCGGCGCGCATCTTGATGCGGCGACATCAACTGCGCTGGTGGGAAGCCTTGCCTTGGCTGACCGCAGTCGCCTGCTATTTCATCTTTCCGAATTATCTTGGTTTCGCGACCGCGCTTCTGGTTACCATTCTATTCGCGCTTTCACTCGATCTCGCGCTTGGTTACGCCGGCATCATCACGCTCGGCCATGCGGCGTTCTTTGGCGCCGGAGCTTATACCGTCGGGCTTTTGGCCTTTCACGGCATCTGGACCGAGCCGATCACAAGCCTGGCGCTGGCGGCCCTTGCCGCAGCGGTGATTGGTTTTGCCTCGGGGGTCGTGCTGCTGCGGACGCAGGGACTAACGTTACTGATGCTCACGCTCTGCACCATGGCTCTGCTGCAGGAAGCCGCGAACATGGCGCACGACTATACCGGCGGCTTCGATGGTCTGCCGAGTCTCGAAATTGCGCCGTTATTTGGATTCTTCGAATTCAATCCGCTCTATGCCGACACCCAATATTTGTACACGCTGGCGATCCTGTTGGTTTGTTTCATCTTCATTCGCACGCTGGTCTACTCACCATTCGGCCAGAGCCTGACCGGCATTCGCGAAAATCTACTGCGCATGCATGCCGTCGGCGCGCCGGTGCGGCGGCGGCTGATCATCTGCTACACGATTTCAGCGGCGATCGCCGGAATCGCCGGCGGTCTGTGGGCGCAAACCAATGCCTACGTCAATCTCAGCGCGCTTGATCTCGATCGAGCCGCAACCGTGCTCATCATCCTGATACTCGGCGGCTATGGTCGTCTATATGGCGCATTCGTCGGTGCCGCGGCTTATTTGGCGCTGGAGCATTTCCTGGCGCGGATCTATCCGACTGCCTGGCAGCTTGGGCTCGGGCTGCTTCTGGTAATTGTGGCGCTGTATGCGCGCAATGGATTACTGGGGCTAGGCGAAGTCCTATGGCAGCGCTACTTCGGCCGCCGTGCGGTCACATGAGCGAGATCCGGCTTGAGACCAGCGCCCTGCGCCGCCATTTCGGCGCGCTCGTGGCAGTGCAAGAGATCGACTTCAAGTTGACTGCCGGTGCGCGCCACGCGCTGATCGGCCCGAATGGGGCCGGCAAGACAACCTTCATCAATTTGCTTTCCGGTGCACTAGCGCCGTCGCGTGGGCGCGTCCTTCTGAAAGGAACTGACGTCACCGACAAGACGCAGGCGGAGCGGGTCAAGCTAGGCATTGCCCGCACGTTTCAAATCAACCGGCTGTTCCGCGGGCTTTCGGTTCTGGAAAATGTCTGCATCTCGATCGCGGAGCGCGTGGGCGCGGCGCCATCGATGTTTTATCCGGTCGGCAGGCGGACGGATGTCATCGACGAAGCGATGCACTTGTTGAACGTGCTGAAGCTCGCTTCCAATGCCGCGCATCGCGTGTCCGAGCTACCGTACGGGCGCCAGCGGCTGGTTGAGATCGCGATTGCAATCGGGCTCAAGCCCGATGTGCTGCTGCTCGACGAGCCCGCTGCCGGCGTACCCAGCACCGAGAGCCACATCATTCTCGACGCGATCGAACGCTTGCCGGAGCATATTGCCATATTGATCATCGAACATGATATGGACGTCGTCTTCCGCTTTGCCAAACGGGTCACCGTAATGGTAGGCGGCGCCCTGTTCGCCGAAGGCACGCCGCGAGAAATCGAGGCAAACCCGCAAGTGCGCGCCGTCTATCTCGGGCAGGCCAGCCGTGACTAGCGCGCTCGATCTACGACAGGTTTCCGCCGGTTACGGCGAGACGGTGGTGATCGAGGACATCGATGTGACGCTCGCGCCGGGCGAGTGCATCAGCGTGATCGGACGCAACGGCGTAGGCAAAAGCACACTGTTGGCCACGGTCATGGGACAGACGGTGCTGCACGCGGGTGACATCATCCTCAATGGACAAAGTCTCACGCGCCTTCCATCTTATCGCCGGGCTCTCGCCGGTGTCGGTTTCGTGCCGCAGGAGCGTGAGATTTTTCCGTCGCTCACTGTACGAGAGAATCTCGATGTTGCCGCACGCCCCGGGCTTTGGACCCTTTCCCGCGTTTTCGAATTATTTCCGAGATTGCAAGAGCGCCTGGATAATGCCGGCAATCAGCTCTCGGGCGGCGAGCAGCAAATGTTGTCGATCGCACGCGCGCTGTTGACCAATCCTACGATCCTGCTCATGGATGAGCCCACCGAAGGGTTGGCGCCAATCCTGGTGGAGGCCTTGACCGCGGTGCTCGCCAAGCTGCAGACGCAGAGTGGGCTTTCGATCATCCTCGTCGAGCAGAACACCCGTGTCGCATTGACGTTCTCGCCCCGTACTGTGATCCTGGACAAAGGACGGATCGTCTATGATGGCGAATCCGAACCGCTGCGCACGGACCCGGATCGGCTCGCCAAGCTCATCGGCATATTGGAGTAATGCGCTCCGCCTGCCGCAATCCTTTGCGCTTGTAAACGTGTCGGCCCAGGCGATAATGCGGAATGCTGCGCATTATCTTCTGTCGGCTCATAAAATAATTCGGGAGGACGGACATGAGAACGATAGGCAGGTGGACTTTGAGCGGCATCCTGGCGGTGGTCGCCGCCGGCGCCTTGTCATTTGGTGCCGCCGCGCAAAGCCGCCAGTTCTCTTTCGCCTATGACCAGCCGAAAGGCAGCGGCTACGACGCCGGCGCCGACATCTTCGACAAGAAGCTAAAGGAGCTGAGTAACGGCGCCCTTTCCATCAATAAATATCCTGGCGCTCAGCTCGGCACCGAAGCGCAGACCATGCAAAAGGTGCAGACCGGCGACCTTGACTTCGTCTTCCTGTCGACAGCCAATGCTTCGACTGCACAGCCAGAATCCGGCGTGTTCTCGATCCACTTCATCTTCCGCGACGAGAACCACGCGATCAAAGTGCTCGGTGATCCTAAAGTGATCGCTGCCATGCGCGATCTATATGCGGCCAAGATTACGGGCGCGCACATGCTCGGCCTTGGTTCGCAGGGCCTGCGCCACATGTACGGCAAGAAGCCAATACAAAATGTCGGGGACCTCAAGGGCATAAAGATGCGCGTGCAAGCAACCGTGACAGAAGACAATACGTTTCCGGCCTACGGCGCGCAGGTCGTGCACATGCCGTTTGGCGAAGTTTATACTGCTTTGCAAACCGGCGTCGTCGACATGGCCGAAAACGGCATCAACAACTACCTCATCAACAAACATTACGAGCCTGCACCGGTGCTCTCCCTCACCGAACACGAGGCTAACAACGCCGCACTGTTCATCAGCGACAAGGCTTGGTCGAGCCTGACCGAAGAGCAGAAGAAGTGGATGCAGGCAGCAGCCGACGAGGTCAGCAGAAACGAGCCGAACGTCGCGTTCGAGCTTGAACACCAGGCGCAGGCAAAGCTGGAAAAGATGGGCGTCAAGGTCGTCAAAAACGTCGACAAGAGCGGCTTCATGCAGATCAGCAAGCCCATCCAAGACAAGCTCGCGCAGGATCTGGGGCCAAATGCGACAAAGGTGCTCGGGATGGTGCGCGAAGTGAAGTAACGCATGCTTGCCAACACTGGGAGCCGTATTTGGCTCCCGCTCCTACCCCATTAGCCTCCGAGCTGTCCGATGACGGGCTTAAATAGTCTGGTGTTGCGGGAGCAGCGCCACTTGAAATGGCGCGCGCTCGACCCGCTCGAAAACATCCTGATGATCCTGTGCGGCGTGGCCATTACCGGCTTTAGCGTCGTCGTGCTGGCCGACATTGTTACGCGCGCCATCGGCCATCCGCTGTTTTGGGCGCAGGAAACGATGATGAGCTTCTTCATCTATGGCATATTCATCGGCGTTGCTGCGGCCACCCGGCGTAACGACCATCTCTATCTCGCAGTCCTTGCCGAATCGCTGAGTGGCAATAAGCGGCTGTTTTTTGAGCTGCTCAATCGCGGCGTAGTTCTCGCGGTTGCAATCTGCATGATCTATTTCGGCTATCTTAATTTTTTGGACGGCTTCAAGAGTTTACGTATGCCGTCGATGACACCAATGGCAACGCTCTACGTCGCAATCCCGATCTGCGGCGTGCTGGTGGCGCTCTTTACCATCGAGCAGATGGTCAACGGCTGCCGCCACGGCTTCTCCGATCCCACAGGCACGGCGCTCCACGAAAGCCGCGGGAGTGAAGTGCTGTGACCGGAAACGGCCTGCTCATCGCGCTGATGGGCTTTTTGTTTCTCACCCTCGGCTACATGGGCGTTCCGGTCGCTTTCGCTCTGATTGCCTCGGTGCTGCTGGTGACGGTGTTCACACCGGTCAGCGAAGCCTCGATGATCGCGCAAATATTCAATGGCATGGATGTCGAGGCTCTCCTCGCCGTGCCGTTCTTTCTGTTGGTTGGCGATCTCATGACGTCTGCCAAGGTCACGATGCGCATGATCACGCTGTCGCAGACGATGGTCGGGCATTTGCGCGGCGGGCTGGCGCAAGTCGTGACATTGTTCAGCATGTTTTTTGCCGGCATTCCCGGATCGTCGGCAGCCGACGTCGCCGTACTGACCCGCACATTGGCGCCGGAAATGGGCCGCGAAGGCTACGACCGCGGCTTCACGGCTGCGCTGATCGCGTCCGCGGCCACGATGGCGAACCTCATACCGCCCAGCATCATGGCCGTTGTGTACGGCGCGACCGGCAATGTCTCGATCGGCGGGTTGTTTCTCGCCGGCGTCGTTCCGGGTGTTTTGGTTGGCATTGGGCTCATGATCTACAGCCATTTCTTCGGGCCGGTTGGCATTAAGCGCAAGCGCGCGACGTTCGGTCAATTCTCGCGCGCCACCAAGGAAGCCGCCGTACCGCTGATGATTCCGGTCATCATTATGGGCGGTATCCTGACCGGCCAGTTCACACCGACCGAGGCCGGAATTATTGCCGTCGCCTACATCGTATTCGTCGTCATTCCGCTCCTTAATTTCCGGCACCTGCCAAACCTGCCGCGCGACATGGCGCTGACCGGCCTGCTCTACTCGATTCCGCTGATCACGATTGGCGCCGCCTCCGCGTTCGGCTGGATGTTGGCCTATTTGCGCGGACCGGCGGTCGTGTCGGAGTGGATCGCCAATATTGCGGGCAATGACCCGTTCAAGATCATGCTGCTACTGGTCGGGTTGTTCGTCATCGTTGGCGATTTCATCGATGCCGTTCCGGCCATCATCATTTTTATGCCGCTCATTATGGATCTGACCAAGAACGCGGACATTAATCCCGTGCATATGGGAGCCGTCATCATCACGACCCTCGCGTTCGGGCTGATCACGCCGCCTTATGGACTTTGCTTGTTGATGGCTGCAAAATTCGTCGGCATCAAATTTTCACGCGCCATGGTCGCGTCGCTGCCGATTTACTTCGTCTTCTTCGCTGCAATCGCGTTTACGATCTTCTTCCCAGATGTCGTGCTGTGGCTGCCGAAGAAGCTGCTACCGCAATCGGTCGGCTGTTTCAGAGCGCCCAGCGGCGAAGGTTATATTTGTCCAAACTAGCAGTTCACGCCAGGAAACCGCGAACTGCGACACGGCATGACCTAATGGCCGCCAAGCCGCCGCCTGCCGCTATGCGGTTGAGGCGGGCAATCGCGCGAGCCGCGTTGACTTTCCAGGGTGTTATCCAAATACTGCGTGTTAAGCATCAAAACGGAACGAATCCCGTTGAGCTTGGGAGGAAGCCATGAAGACCTCGCGTCGATCGCTGCTAAAAAACTCCGCTGCCGCTGCCGCGACATTGAGTGTTTCCGGGCGCTTCGCCAGCGCTCAAGCGGAGACCGTTCGGATTGGCGTCGTCTATGACCTGTCCGGTCCATTCGCTGCCGGTGGCTCGGCGGCATGCGCGGTGGGCGCGCAGATCGCGATTGATCTTGTTAACGAGCGCGGCGGCGTCGCCGGCAAGTACAAGGTGATCCCGATTAATGCCGACTGTCAGAGCAAGGTGGACATCGCGATCAATGAAGTGGAGAGGCTGATCGATCAGGAGAAAGTCGAGATCGTCAATGGCGTTTACGCCAGCGCTCATGCCGTACCGCTCGCCGCCAAGGTCGACGCACAGAAGAAGATCCTGTGGATCACGACGGCGATAGCAACCGCGGTGTTCAAGGATAAAAACCTGCAATACGTCTTCCGCGGTCAAATTCATTCCGACCAATACGGCGAGGCCTTTGTGACCTTCGTGGCGGACAACGCCAAGGCGAAGCTCGGAACCGATCCGCAGAACGTCAAAGTGGCGATCCTTCACGAAGACGGGCCGTACGGAGTTGGGGTCGCCGATGCCACCGAGCGGCTAGGCAAGCAACGCGG
>JBASAH010000526.1:0-2809 GCA_049650505.1 Xanthobacteraceae bacterium | reverse complement strand
GATCGGGCGTGATCGGCAGCGCATCCGACATGGTCGGGGTGTGAATCGAGCCGGTGATCGCGCAACTAATGATGATCTTGTTCGCCATGAGCTTCTTTTTTCTCCCTAAGGGCCGCTGCCGTTGGTGCGCCGTTTCCTGCGCCGTTTCGTATAAGTCATTCCGGCCGGACGCTACGTTCCTCGAATAACACCCTTCGTTCAAGCGGGAAAAGCTGCCAGCCGAACCGCTCGACGAGGAGGCCCCACAGGCCCTTCGGCGCCGCCAGCATGATGACAATGGCGACCAGGCCGAGCATCATCAGATAGATCGTGCCGAGGTCAGCGAGCGTCTGCCGCAGCAGGAAGAAAATGAGCGTGCCGACAATCGGGCCCTCGATGCGGCCGATGCCGCCGATCACGGTGATAAAGATCACGAAGGCGGTCCAGTCGTTGACGCTGAACGCGGCGTCGGGCGAAATGCGAAGCTTCTGCAGGAAAATAAGCGCGCCGAGCATCGCGGTTGCGAGCGCGGTGACGATATAAACGAGCAGTTTGGTGCGCTTGACATCGACGCCGCTGCACGATGCAGCAAGCTCGCTGTCGCGCATCGCCTTGAGCGCAAGTCCATAGCGCGAACGAAGAAGGAGCACGATCAGCGCAATGACCGCGGCGGCAAGCGCGAGCGCGATCCAATACATCGTGAAGTCGCGCAATAGCCGCGTCGGCGCGATGGCGACGACCACGGCGGCCGGCAGGCTCGTGCCAGAGCCGCCGCCGAGCGAAGAGACTTGCGCGGCGAGAAGCCGGAACACTTCCGCCACGATCCAGGTGCCGATCGCGAAATAATGGCCGCGCAGGCGGAACACCAGAAGCGCCACGGGCATCGCGATAATCGCCGCGATCAAGCCGGCGAGCGGAATCGCCCACAGCGGCGAAATGCCGAACAGGATCGCAAGCGCGAACAGGCTATAGGCGCCGAGCCCGACATAGGCCTGTTGGCCGACCGAGACGAGACCGGCATAGCCGGCGAGCAGATTCCACAAACTCGCCAGCGCAACGTAAGCGTAGATTTCGGATAGAAGCTGCAAGTCGTCGCGCCCGCCCCACCATGGGGCGGCGGCGAGTAACGCAAGAGCAATCGCGCCGAGCGCGGCGCCGATCCAATTGGTGCGCGTACCAAAGGCAACCCGCACAGTCATGTTCGCGCCCTCATCTGCACGCCCTCATGTGCGCACCTTGGGAAACAGGCCTTGCGGGCGCACCGCGAGCACGATGAGAAACGCGATGTGGCCGGCGAGGATTTGCCAGCCCGGATCGAGATGCGCGCCGACCGCCTGCGCCACGCCGAGGATCAAGCCGCCGGCGAGCGTCCCCCACAGGCTGCCCAGTCCGCCGATGATCACCGCTTCGAAACCGAAGATGAGCCGCGCCGGACCAAGCGAGGGATCGAAATTGGCGCGCACCGCAAGAAACACGCCGGCAATCGCGACCACCGCGAGCGAGAGCGCCATTGCCAGCGCGAAGACGTGGCGATTGTCGAGGCCCATCAGCTGCGCCACCGCGGGATCGTCGGCGGTGGCGCGGAAAGCGCGGCCGATCGGCGTGCGGTAGAAAATAAGCTGCAAGCCGCCGATCACGGCGACTGCGACGGTAAACTGGAGGAGCGGCAGCACGCCGACATAGACGCCTTCGGCGAGGCGGATAGTGGCAACTTCGATGGCGCCGGCCTGCAATTTGACGCTGTCGGCGGTGAAAACGGTCAGCAATCCGTTTTGGATGATGACCGAAAGGCCGAAGGTGACCAGCAATGGCGGCAGTAAATCATCGCCCAGCGTGCGATTGAGCACGAACCATTGCAGCGCATAGCCGATCGCTGCCATGGCCGGCACGACGACGATGAGCGCGGTGAGCGGTCCGATGCCGAGCGTTTGCGCCACCACCAGCGCGATATAGGCGGCGAGCACGATGAGATCGCCATGCGCGATATTAACGAGCCGCATGACGCCGAAAATGAGCGACAGCCCGGCCGCGAACATCGCATAGAGCCCGCCGACCAAGACGCCTTGGAGGATGACGTTGATCCATTCCATTAGACGCTCACCGGTTTCCATCCTCCCCCACGTCAGTGGGGGAGGGGGCACAGGCGGCCATCGGCCGCCGTGAGTAAACGACGCCGACGCAAAGCGTCGGCTATGGCGTTTGCGCGGTGGAAGGGGCGTTCACATTGACGATCGCTTGGCGAAGCAAGCAAGACGATGCTGTCTGCGCCCCCTCCACCATGCTTCGCATGGTCCCCCTCCCCCGCTGCACGGGGGCGGATGATTTTTCCTCGCATCCACACTCTCACACCCCGAAATAAGCCGCGGCGATCGCCTGGTGCGTCAAATCCTTCGCCGCGCCGGCGAGCGCCACGCGCCCTTCTTGCAAACAATAGACGCGCGCCGCGGCGGTGAGCGCCTGCACCACGTCCTGCTCAACGATGACGATGGCGGCGCCTTCGGCCAGGATCGCCGGCAGCCGCGCATAGATGTCGCGCACCACGATTGGCGCCAGGCCGAGGCTGATCTCGTCGCACAACAGCAACTGCGGATTTGCCATCAGCGCGCGGCCGAGCGCGGCCATTTGCTGCTGGCCGCCGGACAGCGCTGTGCTCGGCAGCTTGCACCGCTGACCGAGCACCGGAAAGAGCTCGTAGACGCGCCGCAGATTCCATACGCCGGGCCGGCCGACCTGACCGCCGATCAAAAGATTTTCTTCAACCGTGAGCGAGGGAAACAGCGCCCTGCCCTCCGGCACCAGCGCGATGCCGCGCGCCGCGACGGCATAGGCC
>JBASAH010000525.1:0-5563 GCA_049650505.1 Xanthobacteraceae bacterium | reverse complement strand
CTAGACTAAAAACAGCAACATAAGGGGCAAGCCATGTCTCACTCATCGGCTGATGGATCGCCTGACGCATCGGAAATGCCGGCGCGCGTGCAGCCTGCGCCCGTGCATGTCGACGTCGTGTCCGATGTCGTCTGCCCGTGGTGCTATATCGGGAAGCACCGGCTCGAACGCGCGCTGGCGCTCACGCCGAATACGCCCGTTGAAGTCGAGTATCGGCCGTATTTCCTCAATCCCTGGATTCCGCGGGAAGGCATCGACCGCAAAACTTATCTCGAGACCAAGTTCGGCTCGGTTGAGCGTTACGCGGCGATCGCCGAGCGCGTCGCCGCCGCGGCGGCGGCGGAGGGCCTCGTCTATGCGCCCGACAAAATGAGCCGTCAGCCCAACACGCTCGATTGCCACCGCCTCATCCACTGGGCGCGCGGCACTACCGATCCGGCGCGCGTCAAACAGCGGCTGATGGATCTCTACTTCGCGCAAGGCGCCGACCTCAGCGATCGTAATGTTTTGGTCCAGGCCGCGAGGGACTGCGGCATGGACGGCGATCTCATCCGCCGGCGGCTCGGCGGCAATGACGACATTGAAGCCATCGAGAGCGAAGCCAATGCCGCCAAGGACGCGGGCATCGAGGGCGTGCCGACTTTCATTTTCGATTCCAGCCTCGCGATCAGCGGCGCACAGCCGCCGGATTATCTCGCTACCGCCATCACCCGCATTGCCGGGCAGCGGGCGAAACTGACGGCGTAACTTTTTCATCCTGCCCCGCGATAGCGGGGAAGGGGGACCACGCTGCGCAGAAGCGTGGTGGAAGGGGCGTCATCAGTGAAGATTGATCTCCACCGCATACGAAGCGTTGAAGCTCACGCCCCCTCCACCACCCTGCGCTCGCCTAAGCGAGCTTCGGGTGGTCCCCCTCCCCCGCTGCGCGGGGGCGGATGAGTCTGATCGTTCTCACGGGCCTTCGTGATTGCGAGGAGCCAACGGGTCCGGCCCGAAGTGGCCGGCCCGATGACAAGCTCCGCGACGCCGTTCTGCGAACGGCTATGCCCGGTGGTGACGATATGATGACGAGCTACGCCGCCTTTGCCCACCCTACGCTCGCTAACGATCCAGCGTTTGCAGCTCATTGTGACTGAAAATCAAAAGCCAACCTCATTTCCAGCGCAAGAAAGACGCGAAGGATGACGCGCTAACGGGTAATGCACAGGCGACACGAAAAATGACAGAGAACGGCTAGGAAACGCCTCCTTCATGGAGCATCATCAGGAATAAGGAAAACCTGCGCCGCTCCGCAAGGAGGCTGTCATGGATATGCAGAGGTTCGTTGCCGAGCAAAATATCGCGGGCTATCGCAGCTGGTTGGAAGAAGATGGCGCAGAGAGGGCGACCCGCGCCATCTTACTCAAGCTATGGCTCCGCGAAGAAGGCATGCTCGGTCTAACGCGAGAGCAGCTAACCAGGATCGACCGACATATCGAGAAACTGCGGCGTCTGATCGCAGAACAATCAGAGAGGCTCGCGTCAAACGGGGCCGGCCCCCAACGATCTACGCTTCTCCTTGCAACCTTGAATGATCTCATGGCGACGTATCAGGTTCATCGCCAAAAGATCGTTGCCGCTCTCGCGGACGGCAAAGCAGCTTAATCCACATAGGTTTCAGCACGCGAGCGTCGCGGCTCTAGCTTGTAGGGTGGGCTTAAGCGTCGCGAAGCCCACGCGCGCCAATTCGATCAGCCGCGATGGTGGATCCACGGCGCCGCCATGCGCCTTTGCCCGCCCTACGCTCGCTCGTTTACATCCCGCCCCGCGATAGCGGGGAGGGGGGACCGCGCGTTTGCGCGGTGGGAGGGGCGACGGAAGCAAACTAGTCCAACTGTGAGCGTGAATTGCACTTCGAGTCACGCCCCTCCACCATGCTTCGCACGGTCCCCCTCCCCCGCTTCGCGGGGGCGGATAAATAATTACGCCGCCTTGGCTTGCTCCGCGATCGCCACCAGCGAGCGCAAAATGTCCGTCGCGCCATCAAGGCGCTCACGTCTGTCGCTCCACCGCCAAAAATGTGATCACGAGCCAACGCCGAATCAGGCGTATCCTTCGCGCAAAGGCGATTCGCTATCGCCGGCACGCGGCGGTTGGCTGGTCGCCCGCAACCAAACCAGGAAAGAGGTTTGACCATGTGCGACTTCAGCCTTCAGCACGCCAAGTCGCGTCCCGCAGTCGTCGCCGACAAACTAGTAAGCCACAACTTCGGACGTGGCACGGTCGGATTCAAATCAGTTGACGATCCGATCGGCGACGCAACCGCGGTTTGTATTCTGCCCGGCACCGAACTTGCCTTCGACAAGTCCATCAAGCTGCGCTGGTCCGCCCACGAGTCAAAGAGCATCGAAGCATTCACCACCGCGATCTTCCGGCAACGGGACAAGGACAAGCCAAGCGTCCATCACGATGTCCTGGAAATGCCGGACGGCCAGGAGATTCTTCTGACCCATCTTGAGGAAGGCCAGACCGCAACGGTGTTGCAGCTTCCCGCAGCTCCCAGGACGGAACGGGAAGCCGAGGAGCAGACGCGGGCCGCGTACGCCGGGTGAAACAAAACGGTTTCGCCGTTTCCCGGGCGCAGCGCAGTACGAAGCCAATAGCGCGTTTACGCGCGTCGTCGACGCGCTATGGCGGAGTGGTGCGCTGCAGACCCGGGATCGTTTCAAACTCGGGGTTTTGCAAAGGTCCCGGTTGAGCAGCGCATCATTTCGTGCTGCGCTGCGCCCGGGACACATGGACGAGCGCGGCGGATGAATAATCACGCCGCCTTTTTCCGTCATTGCGAGGACCCAACGGGTCCGGCCCGAAGTGGCCGGCCCGATGACGGGCTCCGCGACGAAGCAATCCAGATCGGCATCTTAGCCTGGATTGCTTCGCTGCGCTCGCAATGACGAAGATTACGCCGCCAAATCACGCCGCTTTCGCGTGCTCGGCGATCGCGACCAATAACCGCGAGCTATTCCGCTCGTTTTAAGAGCGGATGCGTTGTTGCGATGTCACATAGAGCGGCGGCGTAAACGCCATTGTGCCCATAATCCTATAAAAATGAGCACGATGCCTGTCGTCATCCAGAATCTGGAATAGAGCGCAATTTCACCGCGGTCGGAAAGTTGGCTGCCAAAAAAAGCTTCCCACTGTTCCCAGTGGAAAAAAATCCGCAGATCGCCGAAGCCTTGTAGCAAACAGAAGATAGCCGCTAAGTAGAGCAGCAACACCAGCATCCAGCCCAAAACGCGAAATTTTTTGGCTGATTCCGGAAGATCAATCGCGACGTGAGATGGGTTGGGTAAATCTCGTACAGCGATCGCTGGCAAACGGCCTATTCGGGCGCGAGCAGTGATGATTGCGACCACGACAAAAGCTGTTGCGCCAATAAGAGCCACAATAAGACTTGCGGTCAGCGCATTCATGGTGCCCGCTTATCGTTCGCCGGAACTTGTGGTCGGCGCGACCGAATCAAATTGCGCGAACAGTGAACGTATTTCAAGGCTGGCGATCGCAATATACCCCTCACCCGCTCGTGCGCTCGCTTTTTTCGTCATTGCCGGACTTGATCCGGCAATCCATGGCGCCGTGCCGCTGCATGGACCACCGGGTCAAGCCCGGTGGTGACGAGGTAGGCTCACGGCCGGCGACAATGATAACGAACTAAGCCGCCTTCGCCCGCTCCGCGATCCCGACCAGCGAACGCAAGATTTCCGTGGCGCCCTTGAGGCGTTCGTCCGGCGTCTCCCATTCGTCGAAGAACACAACTTTCATATCTGGCCGCACGCGCGCGCCGGCCGGATGCTCGCGGATATAGGCGATCAGCCCTTCCGGATTGCCGAAGGTGTTGTCGCGCAACGCAAGCACTGCTCCTTTGGGTCCCACTTCGATGCGCTCGACATTGGCGCGCCGGCACAGCGATTTGATCGCCACCACCTGCAACAAATATTCGACCTCGTCAGGGAGCCGGCCGAAGCGGTCGACGAGCTCTGCGGCGAACGACTCGATGGCGCGCTCGTCCTCGATCTCGGCGAGGCGGCGGTACAAAGCGAGCCGCACCGGTAAATCAGTGACATAGTCTTCCGGAATGAGCACCGGCGTGCCGATGGTGATCTGCGGTGACCAGCGGTCGGCTGCGGGCGCCGTGATGCCGGCCTTCATCGAAATAACCGCCTCTTCCAGCATCTGCTGATAAAGCTCGTAGCCGACCTCCTTGATGTGGCCGGACTGCTCGTCGCCAAGGAGATTGCCGGCGCCGCGAATGTCGAGATCGTGCGAGGCGAGCTGGAAGCCGGCGCCGAGCGTGTCGAGCGATTGCAGCACTTTGAGCCGCCGCTCGGCCTGCGCCGTGATCCGGCGCGCGGCGGGCAGCGTGAGCAGCGCATAGGCGCGCAGCTTCGAGCGCCCTACCCGGCCGCGTAACTGATAAATCTGCGCCAGCCCGAACATGTCGGCGCGATGCACGATGAGCGTGTTCGCGGTCGGGATGTCGAGGCCGGATTCGACGATGGTGGTGGACAGGAGCAGGTCGAACTTGCCGTCGTAAAAGGCCGACATCACATCTTCGAGCACGCGCGCCGGCATCTGGCCGTGCGCCACCGCGACCCGCACCTCCGGTACGTGCTTGTCGAGAAACGATTTGGCGTCGGCGAGGTCTTCGATGCGCGGGCAGATATAGAACGCCTGCCCGCCGCGATAGCGCTCGCGCAACAGCGCTTCGCGCACCGTCACCGGATCGAACGGCGACACGAAAGTGCGCACCGCAAGCCGGTCGATCGGCGGCGTGGCGATGATCGACATCTCACGGACACCCGAGAGCGCAAGCTGCAAGGTGCGCGGGATCGGCGTTGCGGTCAGCGTGAGCACATGCACTTCGGCGCGCAATTGCTTAAACCGCTCCTTGTGCGCGACGCCGAAATGCTGCTCTTCGTCGACGACGATCAGCCCGAGATCCTTGAATTTGATGTTCTTGCCGAGGAGCGCATGCGTGCCGATGACGATGTCGATCGTGCCTTCGGCGATCCCCTTCTTCGCTTTGGCAAGCTCGCTCGCCGAGACGAGCCGCGAGGCTTGCGCCAGTTGGAGCGGATAGTCGCGCAGCCGGTCGCCGAAGGTTTTCATGTGCTGGCGCGCCAACAGCGTGGTCGGCACCACCACCGCGACCTGCTTGCCGTTCATCGCGGCGATGAATGCCGCGCGCAGCGCCACTTCGGTCTTGCCGAAGCCGACATCGCCGCAGATGAGCCGATCCATCGGCCGGCCGGATGAAAGATCTGCGAGCACGGTGGCGATGGCGGCTTCTTGATCGTCGGTTTCCTCGTAAGGGAATCCGGCGCAGAATTCGTCGTAGAGGCCGGAGGCGACCGACAGCCGCGGCGCCTCGCGCAATTGCCGCTCGGCGGCGACCTTGATCAATTCGCCGGCGATCTCGCGGATGCGGTTCTTCATCCGCGCCTTGCGCGACTGCCAGGCCGAGCCGCCGAGCCGGTCGAGCTCGGCGCCGGCCCTGTCTCTTATACACATCTCCGAGCCCACG
>JBASAH010000524.1:0-6063 GCA_049650505.1 Xanthobacteraceae bacterium | reverse complement strand
CTGTTGAGCCGCGCGCAGGCCCGATCGAGCCGCGCGACGCCCTCGGCCATTTCCTGTTCGCTGATGATCAGCGGCGGCAGCAAGCGCACGACATTGTCTCCTGCCGCTACTGTCAGCATCTTCTCGGCGCGGATTGCATTGACCAGTTCGCCGGCGGGAACGACCGCCCGCAAGCCGACCAGGAGGCCGTCGCCCCGGACTTCGGCAATTAATGACGGATAACGGTCCTTGATCTCGGCCAGGCGTTGTTTGAACAGGATGCCGATCTTCTTGACGTGGTCGAAGAAGCCCGGCGCCAGCATGATGTCGAGTGTTGCATTGGCAGCGCTCATCGCCAGCGGGTTGCCGCCGAAGGTCGAGCCGTGCGTGCCGGTGGTCATGCCCTTGGCGGCCTCGTTGGTGGCGAGGACTGCACCGACCGGAAAGCCACCGCCAAGGGCTTTCGCAAGCGCCATGACGTCGGGGGTGACGCCGGTCCGCTGGTAGGCGAATAGTTCGCCGGTCCGGCCCATGCCGCTTTGGACTTCGTCGAAGATCAGCAGCAACCCATTCTGATCGCAGAGTTCGCGCAGCGCGCGCAGGAACGAGGGCTCGACGCTGCGCACGCCGCCCTCGCCCATCAGCGGTTCGATCATAATCGCCGCGGTCTGCTCGCCGATTACCTTTTTGACCGCCGCCAGATCGGCGAACGGAACCTGATCGAAACCCTCGACCATCGGGCCGAAACCTTCGAGATATTTTTTTTGTCCACCGGCAGCAAGCGTCGCCAGCGTGCGGCCGTGAAAAGCGCCCTCGAAGGTGATGATGCGGTAGCGGTCGGGCCGCTCGCTCACCGCCTGATATTTCCGCGCCGTCTTGATTGCGCCTTCAACCGCCTCGGCACCGGAATTGCAGAAGAACACGACATCGGCAAAGCTTGCTGCGCACAGCCGCTGCGCAACGCGTTCAGCTTCGGGAATCTGGTAGAGATTGGACACATGCCAGAGCTTCTGTGCCTGCTCGGTGATCGCAGCGACGAGATGCGGATGCGCATGGCCCAATGCGTTCACGGCGACGCCAGAAGTAAAATCGAGATAGCGTTCGCCGTCCTTGGTCACGAGCCATACGCCTTCGCCCCGCTCGAAGGCGAGGTCGACACGCGCAAAGGTCGCCATCAGATGCGATGTCACGGCACGGTCCGCGAAGTCAGCACTGCAATAAGCGGCGCAGCTGAAACAAAACGTGCCGCCTCTCCGGGCGGCACGCTGTAATATTCTATTTCGGCGCGCCTTACTGTCAACACACGATAATTGCGCGATGCGGACCCGATTTGTACCCAGTTCATCCACACGCGTGCAGGAATGTGTGGACGCAAGTAGCGCGAGTCTTGCGTCAGACTCCAGCCATATTGTAGCCTTTTGATTGTCTAGTACGACATCTCGTGCGGCGGACAGTCTTCTAAAGCGTTGTGGTTGAGTGCGTGTTGGGCGGCTACGTGCTGCCTGACGCAAGGGGGGATTCTCGCAACGACTTTGTCGACAGGTTCAAGGAGGGTTGAGCATGTCGTGGACTGACGAGCGGGTCGAGCTTCTAAAAAAGCTATGGGCCGATGGTCTCTCGGCCAGCCAGATTGCCGCCGAGCTCGGCGGCATCACGCGCAATGCCGTGATCGGCAAAGTGCATCGCCTCGGGCTCTCCGGCCGCGCCAAGAGCAGTTCGAGCGCATCGCCGCGGCCGCGCAAGCCGCGTTCACCGTCGCATATGCTGCGCATCGGCCGCGCATCGATCCGCGGCAATACGGCATTGGCGCATGCTTACGATTTCGAACTGGAGGCCGAACCGGAACTGATCGACAACATCATTCCAATCGGCCAGCGCCGGACCATTTTGGAACTCAACGAGCAAACCTGCCGCTGGCCCGTCGGCGATCCCGGCAGTAACGACTTCTTTTTCTGTGGCGGCAACACGGTAACCGGCCTGCCCTATTGCGCCTATCACTCGCGGGTTGCCTATCAGCCTGCCGGCGAACGGCGCCGCGACAAACGGCCAATGCGCTGAGGCCGCACCACTAATACCGCCAGGCCCTATCTGTTACGCCGGCTTGCCGAACCGATCGTCGAGCGAATAACCGGCGCCGCGCACGGTGCGGATCGGATCGGGCGCATGACCGCGATTGAGCGCCTTGCGCAAGCGCCCGACATGCACGTCGACCGTGCGCTCGTCGATATAGACGTCGCTGCCCCAAACGCCGTCGAGCAGCTGCTCGCGGGAAAACACCCGCCCCGGCCGCTCCATCAGATATTCGAGCAGGCGGAACTCGGTCGGGCCCAGATCGACCGGTTGGCTGGCGCGCGAGACGCGCTTCTTCTCGCGATCGAGTTCGAGATCGCCGATCGTCAGCACCAGGGCAACGCGTTCCGGACTGGCGCGCCGCAATAGCGCGCGCACCCGCGCCAGCAGTTCCGGCACCGAGAATGGCTTGACGATGTAATCGTCCGCGCCAGTCGCGAGGCCGCGCACGCGCTCGCTCTCCTCCCCGCGCGCGGTCAGCATGATGATCGGCAGCGACTGGGTCTGCGGCCGGGCGCGGAGCCGGCGGCACAATTCGATGCCGGACAGGCCGGGCAACATCCAATCCAGAACCACGAGATCGGGCGCGGTTTCCTTCAGCCGGGTGTCGGCGTCATCGCCTCTTGCGACCGCGTCGACCTCGTAGCCTTCGGCTTCGAGGTTGTAGCGCAGGAGCGTGATGAGCGGCTCCTCGTCTTCCACGATCAGGATGTTCGCTCCCATCCCGGTCTCCTATTTTTGCAGTATGCCTGCCGGAAAACTCGTGGTGTCACCCTTGGGACGCTGGTCAGTGATGGGACGGCCTTCGACCATGTAATAGACGGTCTCAGCGATGTTGGTGGCATGGTCGCCCATGCGTTCGATGTCCTTGGCGCAGAACATCAGATGCATGCAGAGCGTAATGTTACGCGGATCTTCCATCATGTAGGTGAGGAGCTCGCGGAACAGCGAAACGCACATCGAATCGACTTGTTCGTCGCCATTCCACACCGCAAGCGCCGACTGCAGATCGCGGCTCGCATAGGCGTCGAGCACCTGCTTGACCTGGGTCAGAACCAGCGCCGACATATGTTCGACGCCGCGGATCACCTTCTGCGGATGGAAATCGCCGTCGAGCGCAACAACGCGCTTGCCGATATGCTTAGCGTGATCGCCGATCCGCTCCAGATCGTTGCAGACGCGCATGGCGCCGACGCATTCGCGCAAATCGACCGCCATCGGCTGACGGCGAGCGATGGTCAGGATGCATTTTTCCTCGACCTCCCGCTGCAGGCCATCGACAGTGGGATCGAGCGAAATCACGCGCTCGCCCAGTTCAACATCGCGGTGAACCAGAGCCTGAACCGAATCCGCGATCTGGCGCTCCACGAGACCGCCCATTTCGGCGACCTTGCGCGTGATCTCCTGCAGATCGGTATCGAATGCCTTAGCGGTGTGGTCGATTCTTGTCGAGGTGAGTTCGGTCATCTGGATTATCCAAAGCGGCCGGTGATGTAGTCCTGGGTGCGCTGATCACGCGGCGCGGTGAACATATTGCTCGTCGGGTCGAATTCGATCAGTTCGCCGAGATACATGAACGCCGTGAACTCCGACACACGCGCCGCCTGTTGCATGTTATGGGTAACGATCACGATCGTATAATCGTCGGTCAATTCGTCGATCAGCTCCTCGATCTTGGCGGTGGAAATCGGATCCAGCGCCGAGCACGGCTCATCGAACAGGATCACCTCAGGCCGCACCGCGACCGTGCGGGCGATGCACAGCCGCTGCTGCTGGCCGCCGGACAGGCTCTGACCGTTGGCGTTCAGCTTGTCCTTGACCTCTTCCCAAAGCGCGGCGCGGCGCAACGCGGTCTCCACGCGGCCGTCGAGTTCCGATTTTGGCAGTTTCTCGTACAGTCTGATGCCGAATGCAATGTTCTCATAGATCGACATGGGGAATGGCGTCGGCTTCTGAAACACCATGCCGATGCGTGCGCGCAGCAAATTGAGGTCTTGCTTCGCGGACAGGATATTCCCGCCGTCGAACCAGACTTCCCCGGTGGCGCGCTGGTGCGGATAAAGATCGTACATGCGGTTGAGCACGCGCAGTAAAGTCGACTTGCCGCAACCGGACGGACCGATGAAGGCCGTCACCTTGTTCTCATAGAGCGGCAGGCTGACCGATTTCAGCGCCCTGAAGTCGCCGTAGAAGAAGTCGAGGTCGCGGATCGTAACTTTATCGGTCAACCGCGACTGATCGCTTGGCGTGTGAGCTACGGCGGGAACGGCGACGGAAGCACTCACGTTCATGACTGTTTTCCCGTTGCGATAAGGGCGCGCGCGGAGATGCTCAAGGCCAGCACCGCCATGGTGATGATGAGGGCGCCGGTCCAGGCCAGCGACTGCCAATCTTTATAGGGGCTCAACGCGAACTGGAAGATCACGGCCGGCAAGCTGGCGATCGGCGCGTTGAGATTGGCGCTCCAGAACTGGTTGTTCAACGAAGTGAATAACAGCGGCGCGGTCTCGCCGCTGATCCGCGCAACCGCAAGCAGCACACCCGTCAGCATGCCGGCGCGCGCCGCGCGATAACAGATCCGCGTAATCGTCAGCGAACGCGGCAGGCCAATCGAGGTCGCCGCTTCGCGCAGAGCGTTGGGCACCATTGTCAGCATGTCCTCGGTGGTACGCACGACAACCGGTATGACCAATACGGCGAGCGCCACGCCGCCCGCCAGTCCGGAGAAGTGGCCCATCGGCGCAACCATCACTTCGTAGATGAAGAGGCCAACGACAATCGACGGCGCGCTCAGCAAGATGTCATTGATAAAGCGCACCACCGAGGTGAGCAGATCATGGCGGCCATACTCGGCCATATAGGTGCCGGCCAGGATACCGATAGGGGTGCCGATCACGACGGCAATCACGGTGAGGATGAGGCTGCCGACAATCGGATTGAGCAGGCCGCCAGCCGCGCCGGGCGGCGGGGTCATTTCGGTAAATACCGCCACCGACAGGCCGGAAAAGCCCTGCCACAAAAGCGCGCCCAGGATCAGCACCAGCCAGCCAAGACCGATCATTGTGGCGGCCAGCGCCAGGATCGTCGCGGTGGCGTTTCGCCGCCGGCGCCGTCTGTAACGGGATTCTAAAATCTGTTCCGCCATGGGGATCACCCGATCCGGCGCTCGATGCGCATAAGCAGATAGCGCGCGATCGCCAGCACGATGAAAGTGATGACAAACAGAATGAGGCCGAGCGCGATCAAAGCGGAGGTATAAAGATCGCCGACGGCCTCGGTGAATTCATTGGCGATGGTCGCGGAAATGGTGGTGCCAGGCGCGAGTATCGAGGCGGAAATCCGGTGCGCATTGCCAATGACGAAGGTCACCGCCATGGTCTCGCCGAGCGCGCGACCCAGCCCCAGCATGATGCCGCCGATGACGCCGACGCGCGCATAGGGCAGCACCACGTTGCGCGTGACCTCCCACTTCGTACAGCCGATGCCATAGGCGGCTTCCTTGAGCACCGCGGGAACCGCCTCAAACACATCGCGCGATATCGAGGTGACGAACGGCAGGACCATGATGGCGAGGATCAGTCCAGCGGTGAGCAAGCCGATGCCATAGGGGGGACCGGCGAACAATGATCCGATGCCGGGCACGTTGCCGAGCGTACCAATCAGAAACGGCTGCAGCGTCTCCTGCAGGAACGGAGCAAATACGAACAAACCCCAAATGCCGTAGATGATGCTCGGAATTCCCGCGAGCAATTCGATCGCTGTGCCGATCGGCCGCCGCAGCCATTGTGGGCATAGTTCGGTAAGGAAGAACGCGATCATCAGGCCGATCGGCACCGCGATCAGCATGGCGATGAAAGAGGTAATGACGGTGCCGTAGATCGCGGGCAGAGCGCCGAAGTTTTCGGTGACCGGATTCCAACGCTCGCTGATAAGAAAACCGAAACCGAATGTCTGCAGCGCGGGAATCGAACCTTTGATCAGCGAAAAGATGACGGCGCTGAGCAGGATCAATAC
>JBASAH010000523.1:0-11503 GCA_049650505.1 Xanthobacteraceae bacterium | reverse complement strand
CATCATATGTGCTTTACCCAAAGGCAGCTTTTCGAGCATTTCGTGAGCGACGGCCGGATCGGTGACGTTGATGATGAACGCCACGCCCGGCTTTCCCTGTAGCGAGTCGATCTTGCCATCGAGGTAGAGGTCGACAGTTTCCCGAACTTCCTCAGGTAGGACAGCAAACACCTGCGATTGTTCAAAACCGGGATTGATGGTCCCGATGGCGAGAATTTTGGTCGTCGGCGTCGTTTTCATAGCGGCTCCTTGTGCGTTTGCGGAATTGAAGCCGACAAGGCAGCCAATAAGTGCCAATGCGGCGGCAGAAGCGAATTTCATGTTATCTCCCCTCTGTGTGTCGCTCAGGCGACCGGTCGCGTCTATCTGGGAGGCTGATCGAGATTACCGCTATTGAGGGGTAAGCGGACCAGCCCGCAACATCGGGGGATACACGACGCGTAGTGCTAAATGGCAGAGCATCGCAGACTTGCCAATTGGAGCGCATTGCGGGCTGCAGCATCATAGGGGAATCGCGAGGGAGTAGTGCCCATCTTCATTGGCCGTGGCGCGCCACTGTTTTCAACGGCTGATAAAAAGCAGGTGAATTGCGAAAGGAGGCCCGGCGGCGTCATCGCCGCCGCGTGCTCGCGTGAGATCAGCGAAGCGAAGACAGCGCGTTGCAGTTTACGGAGGTCAGTTCGGCAGCCCGGTATTGGTTTGTGCCCAATGTTGAACGGTGTCGCTCATTAGGAATCCAAGCGCCGCGTGCTCCTGTGCTGTCTGCATATCGGGTTCAGCCACGATGGTTGCGGCGATGGCGTCGCACTTATTTGCCAGCGCGACCGCCAGCACCGATACGCTGGATTGATATGGCCGTTCGACCAGGAACAACCGCGCACGACCCACCAATATGCCAGCCGTAATGGGTCGGCCCGACGCAAGCGGTTTATAATCGTCGCCAATGAGTTCGACGTCGCCGACGCGCTCGATTTCGTCGTCATCAGAAACGCCCGTTGCGCATCTGCAAAATCCAATCTTGGCTCGCAGATAGACCTGAACTTCGCCGCCGCATTGCTCGGCCGCACATCGAAATGCCCGGCCCGCACCCCATTGATCGAGCAGGAATGGCCATTTCACTTCGGACCAAACAGGGACTTGCGGGTTACTCTGTGCATGCTCGGATGTGAAGATGCTCATAGCGCTGGCGAGCAGGCATAAGAGCCCCGCCACACCGCCTAAGCAAAACGCGTTCCTTCGCGCGAAGCTCATCCCGGAATTCCTCGATTTATTCCGATCAAAAGCTCTCTTACTGCAGACCGGCCAGCGTTCGCGCCTCGCCGGTCAGTTCGAGTATGTGCATGCCGGTGTTGGCGCGATCGACGATGTAGATATAGCCGCGATCGTCAGTCTCGACGTTATTGGTCTGAATCGCAACTTTGCAACGGTCTTCGCCATTCACTTTGACGCAACGCTTGTCGGTCGCATCGGTGATCGAAGGGATGAAATATCCGATTTCCTTCGGGTGATAGGGATCGCGGACGTCGACGGCGCGAACGCCGGCATTGAAGTAGCTGAGGAACGCGATTTTTTTATAGAAAATTGGCGCCATGCTCTCGTTCGAGGCGTGAGTGCCGAAGCGCCCGCCGCGCGAACAGAAATTGCCGCTCGCTTCCGGCACTTGGAAATTCGCAATCACCATGGGATGCGCTTCGATCGACACGTCGACGAACCATGCCATCTGCCGAGCTTCCTCGCACTCATTGCGGATTTGCTCATCGACGATCATCACGATATCGCGCACCGAGCCCATCGAATCCTTGGCGAATTCGGCGATCGGCATTTTGGGCATCGGAAATGCCGTGTGCGCGCCGTTGATCGGCGTCATGGCAAGACGCCCGACCTCGGGATAGCGAAGGTTTTCGGCGGTCGGATCCTTTGGCCCATTAAGGAGTTTTTCGCGGTCAACGATCTGCATCATGCCGCCCTTGTTGGTGCCGTATCCGAAATAGATCCGATTCGCCTGCGGCCCGAGTGAGATCATGCCGTGAAGCTGTTGCGGGATCGGGCCGACCGAGCCGGGCTCCTGGCCGGGGAGGCCAAATTCGCGAATTTTTATCGGATGTGCCGGATCGCTGAGATCGTAGACTTCCGTCATGCGGTTGACGCGCCAGCCCGGCACGCCGGAGACGAGAAAGGCGATGCCGGTATCGCATTCCCACCAGCTCTTATGCGTGTCGTTGAGCACTTTTTCCCGCTGCCAGACGAGAACGGGCTTTGCCGGATCGGTCACGTCATAGATTTGATGGTTTTTGCCGCCGAAGACGCGCAACAAATAAGTCTTGTTGGGGTCGCCCTTCGGCAGGGTCTTGCCGTCGCACACGCGCGTCATCTGCGCGCCGCCCTCTTCGTAGTTGCCGGGCGTGCCGGGGACATGAGCGAGGTATTGCGGATGCGCCGGATCAGTCACGTCGACGATCGAGGTGCCGTTGAATTCCGCCTGTCCAGACAAAGTATTGACGGGCTTGGGCGTCTGCGGCGTGCCGCCGTGGTGACCGATATAAGCAATGTAGCGGTTGCCCTGGTGATGAATGGTCGGCTGATACGCGCTGCGCCCCTGGAGATCGTTGTAGCCGACTAGGCGCATGTTCATTGACTCAGGCGGCGCGCCTATCTTCTGCTCCTGTGCCGCAGCCGAAGTTGTCAGGGCCACCATGGCCGCCATGCACGCGCCTGCTGCGACTTCGCCTCGCCTCGGGAAACCTTCGCCTTTCATGCTATCTCCTCGCTGCCGAATCCGTGCCGATAAAAGAAAAGACCATCTTCCCATGAGACGTGCATGGAGGGTAAGGCGTGCGGAAACCCAGGAGACTTGTTTGAACACGAACATCCTGATGCAGATCGGCCTTGTAATTTGTACGGGGCTTGGCTTCCTCTTAACCTCGCTAAAGCTGCCGCATTACGGTGTGATCGCCAATTTGGTTGGCCAAGTCTTTTGGCTCTATAGCTCCTATCGGGCATGGCGCGAAGCAGACCAAATTGGAATTTTCGTAAGTACGATTTGCATCACAATAATCCTGGTGTACGGGGTGACGAACTACTGGCTGTTCGGCGAGACCTTCTCCGCAAAAAACTAGTACAATTACCGATCTGCAATTTTGCTACTTCGGGACGTCGAGAATGACACGTGAGCTGCGACGGCATGGGCGCCGCTATGCCGTGGCGCTGCTGGTAGCACTCGCCTCACCCGCGAGCGCACAGGACGTTCGCGGGTTGGAGGTCTGCACCGCCGAAAAGCAGATGGAGCGTCGTACTGGATGCCTGCAAGCCAACATTGATTTTCTACAGCAAGCATTGACCAGGCTGACGCGCGAGACCCAAGACAAGATTGTCACCATCGGTCGCGACCTCGCCGGCGCCCAAACCGAAATCGCAGCGCTCAAGTCGACAATCGCGAAACTGAACGGCGAGCTGGCGCAATTAAAGGTGAAAGTCGAACCGCACGGCGAGAAGAAGTAGCAGACGCCGTATCAGGACTGCGTCGGATTCGATGTCGATTGATCAAATCGGGACACAATTTCATCGAGCGGCGGCCGGGGCCGATCCGCCGGCGGACCCGGCGGCCTGCCGATATGAACAAAGCCGGCAATGCGTTCGTGTGGCGCCAAGCCAAGGGCATCGAGCACGCCGCGGTCATAGGCATACCATTCGGTGATCCAGTTTGCTCCATAACCCAGCGCGTGCGCCGCAAGGACGAGGCTCATGGCAGCGGCGCCGGCCGAAAGCACTTGCTCCCATTCCGGAATTTTCACATGTGGGCTGGCGCGGCTCACCACAGCGATCACGAGAGGCGCGCGCGCGAGACGATTGCGTTCGGCCTCGACATGCTCGGGACTTGCGTCCGGGTACTTTGCGCGAAATGCGGCGGCGATCGCTGCGCCGGCCGAACACCGCGCCTCACCTTCGAACACAATAAAGCGCCAAGGCGCCAGCTTGCCGTGATCGGGCACCCGCGAGGCAACCGTCAGCAGAGTGTCGATTTCAGTTTGGGATGGTGCAGGGCCGGTAAGCTCGACGGCTTTGATGGAGCGCCGGGTCGTAAGAAGCTCAAGGGCATCGGGCATGTTCTTTAACTTCCAAAGCGTCCTGCGGGTAGCATAGGCTTTCCTCGATAACAAACCTCGGTGTTAGTCACATCGGCTGTCGCCTGATAGCGAACACTTCCTCCGCGACCCGGGGTAACATTTTGATCATGAACAACGTCCGTAACAGCATCCGGCCTTGCCACGCCGAGGAGCGTGCGGCGATCCTCGCGATCGTCAATGCCGCCGCCGAGGTCTATCGCGGGGTGATCCCCGCCGATCGATGGCACGTGCCCTACATGCCGGCGGCGGAGCTCGATGAGGAGATCGCCGCCGGCGTAACGTTTTCGGGCTATGAGCAGGACGGCAGGCTGATCGGCGTGATGGGATTCCAGCCGGTGCGCGACGTCGATCTCATTCGTCACGCTTACGTGCTGCCCGGCAATCAACAGCGCGGCGTTGGCGGCGTGCTGCTGCGGCAGCTACGACAGACGAGCGCGCGCCAACTGCTCGTTGGCACCTGGGCCGCCGCCGATTGGGCGATCCGCTTCTATCAACGTCACGGCTTCGCGCTGGTCTCGCCGGAGCGCAAGGCCGCATTGCTCAAGATGTATTGGACGATCCCGGAGCGGCAGATCGAAACCTCGGTGGTGCTGGCCGATCCGCCGCTCGGTTGATCGCGCGCCATGCCGGTGCGAGACCGGGGCACCGCGAGCCGCGCGCTAGCCCGTAGCGACGAAGATTGGGCCGGTCGGTGCATGACAGACCGCCTCGATGCGATGACCATCCTGGTCCAACACGAAGGCGCCGTAATAGTCGGCGTGATAATGCGGCCGGAGCCCGGGCGCGCCATCGTCGCGCCCGCCACAAGCAAGCGCCGCCGCGTAAAAGGCGTCGACCGCCGCGCGGTTGGGGGCGCGAAAGCAGATGTGGGCGCCGGGAATGGGCGTCCTCACTTCGGCTTCGCGGGTGATGCTGAATTCGACACCGAGCGACCCCGGTGCGGCGCCATAATCCGAACCGCGACTGTCGCCGAAATCGACGATACGTACGAGTCCAAGTGGACGCAGCGCTGCGTCGTAGAAACGGCGACTGCGCTCGATATCGGTGACGCCCAGCGAGACATGGTCCAGCATAGCTTTCGTTCTCGAACGAGCCTCGCCGGAAAACCGATTCGAGCTTTTCCGGAATCGGGCTCTACGCTGCAACATTGCACAGATGGGCTGCTCGATATCTTTATGCCGCCTCTGGCGTCAATGGGATCGACGCCAGAGCGGCGTGTCGTGTATTCGTCTTCACATCGGCGGCGTGAGCCCGTCCTTGCCGTAATTGATGCGCGGCGTCTGCAAGCTGCCGTCCGGCTGCTTTTTCGCCGCGGCAATGAAGATCTTCGTGCCGGGCTTGATCTCGTTTTTGTCGCCCGGGACATAAGTGACGATCGTGGTTTGCGGCGTGACGACGACTTTGTTCTCGCCATTCTTGTGTTTCACGGTCAGCGTTTGTCCATCGACGCCGGCGACAGCCTGTTCGACATTGGCATTGGTCATGGTGCTTTGCGGCTGCAGATCCCATGCATAGTGCCCTTCGCCGGTGCCGCGCATCGATTCGGGAAAGATGTGGACCTCGATCGCCTTCTGGCTGCCGTCGGGTTGCGGCATCCCAGTCGCGCCGATGAACGAGCCCTGCTTGATATCCGACAGCGAGGCTTTGACGATCGCGACAATGAGCGGATTGTCGGTGAGAGAGACTTTCAGGTCCGAACCGTCGCGCGATTTGACGACGTAGACTGCGCCATCCACCTTCTCGATCGTGCCGCGGATGCGCACGGTGTTCCTGCGCGCTGGCAACCGATCCAAGTGCAATCATTGTCACTGCAGTCAAACAAAACACGTGCCAGATTGGCTTGAGCATTTGTTCTTCCCCCAATTTGAAATTTTGCGTTGCCGTGGTTTTGCACCGCTGGCCGACGCCAGATTAGTGGGGGTTGAATCTCGCGGCCACGGCTAAGCCTATCATCTTGAACATGAATCATGATCGTGGTCATGAATGCGGCCGTGACAGAGGGGCGCCGCGCTGTCGTGATTTGCGCTAAGAACTTTTCGGCGTTGTGGCAGCGGATCGATCACCGTTCAGCGCGGTTGTCGGGAATAACCGGCGTGCGGTGCGGATATTGACTTTGCGCCGCCGCGCCTAGGACCGCCACTGCCGGAGATGCGCCATGTCCACGTCAGTTCACACCGCGACCGCACGCCCGCTCAATGACTACCTGCCCACGCTTGCCCGCGTCCTGATGTCCAGCCTGTTCATCTGGGACGGCGTGTTTCAGCTGCGCGATCCAGCCGGCACTGTGCAATATTTTGCGAGCCTGCATGTTCCAGCGCCGCAGATTGCAGTCTGGATCTCGATCGCCATTCATCTCCTTGGGGGGCTGGCGGTTCTCGTCGGCTTCATGATCCGCTGGGCTGCGGCTGTACTCATCTTGCTGTGTTTTGGTACCGCATTCGGCATACATCTGCCGGCCGGCGACATGGACAACATGGTCAATTTCTACAAGAACCTCGTTATGGCAGGCGGCTTTCTTTACGTGATTGCTTTTGGTGCGGGCGCGATCGCTTTCGACAAACAAACGAGAACGGCTTAGCAGCGAACGTTTGACTCAATCTTCCGTTCATTGCCGCGAAAGCGGGAATCCAGAAGAGTTGACGGTCGTTGCGGCAAAGGTCGCTGAGTCCCCGCTTTCGCGGGGACGAACGGATCAGGCGATCCAAACTAAAACTCGGCCACGGCGCGAATAAGCCGCTCAATATCCTCCGGCCGCGAGAGACGGTGATCGCCGTCCTTGATCAAGGTGAGCACCACGTCATCACAGGCGATCCGGGCGACCAGCGCCTTGGCGTGCTGCCACGGCACATCCGGGTCCTGCACGCCTTGCAGGATGCGCACCGGACAGCCGGTTTCGATCATGGCGCCAAGCAACAAATGCTGCCGGCCCTCCTCGATCAATTGCCGGGTCACGAGATAGGGCTCCGGCGAATATTGTGAGGGCCGCGCCCACACGCCCTTTTCCGCGAGCTCACGTTTGATCTCGGGCGTGAACCGTTTCCACATCAGTTCTTCGGTGAAATCGATTGCCGGTGCGAGCAAAACAAGGCCGGTCACATTGGTTGCGCTTGCTTGCTTGTTTGCTTCTTTGCGCGCCCGCAGCGCGCGGACCAGGAGGAGCGCAAGCCAGCCGCCCATCGACGAGCCGATCACGATCTGCGGTCCGCGGCAGCAGGCGTCGAATACCGCAAGCGTTTCGGCGAGCCAGCGGCCGATCGTGCCGTCGGTAAACCCGCCACCGGATTCGCCGTGCCCGGAATAATCGAACCGCACGCAGGCCCGGTCCTGCTGCGCGGCCCACCCCGCCAGCGCCTGCGCTTTCGTTCCCTGCATGTCGGATTTGTAACCGCCCAGCCACAACAGACCCGGCGCGGCGCCGTCGCGCGCTCGAACGGCGATGGCGCGTTGTTCCGTGCCGTCGCCAACGCTGAGGTATTTCAGGCCGTTATCGGCCATGTTATGGGCCATGTTATCGGCCACGGACGATCCGCAAGTTAGTTCCTGGTTCGGGGTAGCAGAAAATAGATCATGCGCGCCCAATCGCCTATGCCGCGGCCCGCATTAGCGTTGACTTAAATCGAAAAACTCCCGATCTTGAGGGTTCGCCGTTCGGCATGCCACCGCTCATCGGGTGGTGCGCTGGTCGAGCAGCGTAGCGCAATAGCACAAGGAGACCGCACCCATTCGTCGCCCGATCAGAATGCCGCAGCCCGCCGCAAAGGAGGGGCCGCGTATCAACGAGGAGATCCGCGTCCGCGAGGTCCAGCTCATCGATAAGGACGGAAGCAACAAAGGCGTCACCGAGATCAGCGCAGCGATTGCCATGGCGCAGGAGGCCGGGCTCGATCTGGTAGAGATCGCCCCCAATTCGGTTCCGCCGGTCTGCAAAATTCTCGATTACGGCAAATACAAATATCAAGCGCAAAAGAAAGCGGCCGAAGCGCGCAAGAAGCAGAAGGTCGTCGAGATCAAAGAGATCAAGCTGCGGCCGATGATCGACGATCACGATTACGACGTGAAAATGCGGTCGATGCAGCGATTTTTCGAGGAAGGCGACAAAGTCAAAGTGACATTGCGGTTCCGGGGCCGCGAAATGGCGCACCAGGAGCTCGGCTATAAGCTGCTCGACCGCGTCAAGGGCGATACCGTCAAGATCGCCAAAATCGAGCAGGAGCCGCGCTTCGAGGGCCGCCAAGTGGTGATGGTGCTGGCGCCGCGTTGAATAGAGCATGATCCCGAAAAGTGGATACCGGTTTTCGGAAAAGATCATGCTCGAGCAATGGGCAGCGGCGCCGGCCACTAGAAACTAAAGAGAAATTCGAGGGGCAATGAAATTTAGTGAAGCCGGCGCGGCTGCGCCGGCCAGTGGCGTTTGTCTTGCGGTCGCGTCTGTCGAGCAGTAGGAGGACATCATGCCGACTTTCATTATCACCATGAATTGGACCGAGCAGGGAATCCGCAACATCAAGGACCAGCCCAAGCGCGCCGCGGCCGCGCGCGACATGGCCAAGAAGCTCGGGGTCGAAATCAAGCAGACCTATCTGACCAACGGGCCTTCCGACCTGTTGTCCATCGTCGAATCGGCCAGCGGCGACAATGTCGCCAAGTTCTGCATGGCAATCGGCCAGCTCGGCAATGTGCGCACGCGCACGGTGCGGGGGTGGCCCGAGACCGAATACGCCAAGTTCATTTCAGAACTGCCGTAAGCATCGGGTTTGATTGAGGGGCACAATTGCGGCGCGCGCTCCGCGCCGCTGCCCGGCGCTTGTTATCGCTGGAAAATTTGCAAATTTGGGCTCCCTCTGTCATAACCCGCGCGCCCGCCGCCCGGCTGATCAAGGGCTGCCGTGGCGGCGGCGAAGTGCTCAAGAGCATGATCCCGAAAAGTGGATACCGGTTTTCGGAAAAGATCATGCTCAAATGCAAATAAGCACGCGCATCACGCACGCGATCGTTCATAGATCGCAGGCGTCGCCTGTTGCCGGCGCCGCCCATCAGGAGAGCCAAATGCCCAAGATGAAGACCAAATCGGGCGCTAAAAAGCGCTTCAAAGTGACCGGCTCCGGCAAGGTCCTCTATGCGCAATCGCGCAAGCGCCACGGCATGATCAAGCGCACCAAAAAGCAGATCCGCCAGTTGCGCGGCACCAACGTGCTGTTCAAGACCGACGGCGATAACATCAAGAAATATTTCCTGCCGAACGGCTGACAGCCTGCCGCCGCACCCGAAAGCGGGTGAGGATGGAGCAAGCGCGTTTTCTTTCTCGAAGAGGAGATCATTCATGGCTCGCGTGAAACGCGGCGTCACCGCCCACGCCAAGCACAAGAAAGTGCTCAAAGCCGCCAAGGGCTATTACGGCCGGCGCAAGAATACGATCCGAGTAGCCAAGCAGGCGGTCGAGAAGGCGAACCAATACGCCTATCGCGACCGCAAGCGGCGCAAGCGCACCTTCCGCGCGCTTTGGATTCAGCGCCTCAATGCCGCGGTGCGTCCGTTCGGCTTGAACTACAGCCGGTTCATTGCCGGTCTCAGCAAAGCCGGTATTGTGGTCGACCGCAAAGTGCTTTCCGATCTCGCCGTTCGCGAGCCGGCGGCATTCGAAGCGATCGTCGGCCAGGCCAAATCCGCGCTCGCTTGAAGGAGGACGGAGGATAGTGGGCGGATCTGTTCTTTCTCCTCCGTCCTCCGGTGACCATGATCGATCGTGCCTATGTGCAGCGCATGGCGCGCTACAATCGCTGGCAGAACGAAAACCTTTACGGCATCGCCGACCGGCTATCCGTAGGGGAGCGCCAGTGCGAGCGCGGCGCCTTCTTCGGCTCGATCCATAAGACGCTCAGCCATTTGTTGTGGGGCGATCAGATTTGGCTGAGCCGGTTCACCGACATGCCGAAGCCGGAGGGGGGAATCCCGGAATCCGTCGCGCTCTATGGCGACTGGGAACGCTTGAAATCCGAACGCGCGGCCTTTGACCGAAAAATTCTCGACTGGGCCGCGACCGTGGAGCCAGCGTGGCTGGCCGCCGACCAGACCTATTTTTCAGTCGCCATCGAACGCGAAGTGACCAAGCCGCGCTGGGTCCTCGTCACCCACATGTTTAATCACCAGACCCACCATCGCGGCCAGGTTCATTGCATGCTGACACAGGCCGGCGGCAGGCCGTCCGATACCGATCTGCCGTTCATGCCGGAGTGAACGATGAACGATCTCGCGCAACTGGAAAACGAAATCCTCGCCGATATCGCCGCGGCTGCCGACGAAGCCGCGCTCGAAGCGGTACGCGTCGCGACGCTGGGCAAGAACGGCACGGTCACTGCACTGCTCAAGACGCTCGGCGCTTTGCCCCCCGAGCGGCGCAAAAGCGAAGGGCCGCTGATCAACGGCATGAAGGATCGTGTCAATGCCGCGCTCGCGGCGCGCCGCGAGATTTTCAAGACTGCGGCGCTGGAGGCGCGGCTCAATACCGAAAGCATCGACGTGACGCTGCCGGTGCGCGAGGCTCCGGCGGAGTTCGGGCGCGTTCATCCGATCACGCAGGTGATCGACGAGTTGACCGCAATCTTCGCCGATATGGGCTTTGCGGTCGCCGAGGGCCCCGACATCGAGACCGACGATTACAATTTCGGCAAGCTCAACTTTCCGGAAGAGCATCCGGCGCGCGCCATGCACGACACGTTCTTTTTCAATCCGAAGCCGGATGGCGCGCGGCTTTTGCTACGCACGCATACCTCGCCGGTGCAGGTGCGCACCATGCTGACGCAGAAGCCGCCGATCCGCGTCATTATTCCGGGCCGCACCTATCGCTGCGACAGCGATCAGACGCACACGCCGATGTTCCATCAGGTCGAGGGCCTGGTTATCGATAAAGGGTCGCATCTCGGCCACCTGAAATGGATCCTCGAAGAATTCTTCAAAGCCTTCTTCGAGGTCGATCGCGTCGGCATGCGATTTCGGCCGTCGTTTTTCCCGTTCACCGAACCCTCGCTCGAAGTCGATATCCAATGCCGCCGCGACAAGGGCGAAATACGCTTTGGCGAAGGCGACGATTGGATGGAGATTCTCGGCGCCGGCATGGTGCATCCGAATGTGCTGCGCAATTGCGGTCTCGATCCGGACCAGTATCAGGGCTTCGCCTGGGGCATGGGGATCGATCGCATCGCAATGCTCAAATATGGCATGCCGGATCTGCGCGCCTTCTTCGAGGCCGATGTCCGTTGGCTATCGCATTACGGCTTTCGTCCGCTCGACTGGCCGACGCTTGCCGCGGGATTGAGTTCGTGAGCGGCGGCGCAACCAGTTCGGCTGGCGGCATACCCCCCTCCCGCCGCTCGCGGATGACA
>JBASAH010000522.1:0-2267 GCA_049650505.1 Xanthobacteraceae bacterium | reverse complement strand
GCGGTCGGGCGCGGCGAGTAGGGCGGCATAATCCGGCGCGTCTTGCGCCCGCGCGCCGGCAGGGGCGAAGGCTACGAAACAGGCCGTTGCCGCAATCATGGCCGCGGCGATGTGAAATCGTGGGTGTGGTGCGCTCATTCCGTGGCTCCGGGGACGTTCGACAATGCTGTGGAAATATAGGCCAAAGTGCTGTGGAAAGGCTGCGCGTAATTTGTTGATAGCGATGTGAATATTTTTGGCATTTGCGGGAATAAACTCCGCGGCAGGTGCCGTTGTGAATTGCGTGTAGAATCTTAAAAAGCTCTGATGCTGCGATGAATTATGCACCAACCGGTCTCACGCCGGATACCACGATCGCGACGTTCATAACCGATGAACAATCGGCACGGCGTATTGCTGCGAGCTCTAGCGACGCATTGGCCGCCGACGCGGTTGCGACCAGTTTGGCCGATCTTGGCCAGGGCCGATGGCGCGTGACGTTCTACTTTGACGGCGAGATCGGCGAGGCAACGGCGCGCGAGCTGGCTATTGCGGCAGTAGGTGCGCAGAAGGGCAGGGCGCTGCGCTTCCAGCGGATCGCCGCCAAAGATTGGGTCGCCGACAGTCTGAGGGAATTAAAGCCGATTGCGGCGGGACGCTTTGTCGTGCACGGCGGCCATGACCGCGGCGGCGTGCCGGCGAACCGAATCGCCATCGAGATCGAGGCGGCGCTGGCTTTCGGCACCGGCCATCACGGCACGACGCGCGGCTGCCTGTTGGTGTTGGACGCGATTTGTAAGCTTCTAGGTGATCGTCGCATGGCAGTGCCGCGTATCCTCGATCTCGGCACCGGAACCGGCGTGCTGGCGATTGCCGCTGCCCGGAGCCTCCGCCGGCGCGTGCTGGCGAGCGACATCGACGCACAGGCGGTGCGCATCGCGCGCGACAATGCCCGGCTTAATCGGGCCGCCGGCCTGGTCCGCGTCTGCCGCGCCAATGGGCTCGCCGCGCGAGATTTTCGCGCCCGCGCTCCATTCGATCTGGTCTTCGCCAACATCCTACTCGGGCCGCTGCAAAAGCTCGCCGCACCGTTGCGCGCGGTCGTCGCGCCGCGCGGCCGCCTCGTCCTCTCGGGTCTGTTGAAGTCGCAGGCCAATGCCGCGCTCGCCGCGTACCGGAAGCTTACGCTGGAGCGGCGCATCGAGCTCGATGGCTGGACGACCTTGGTATTGCGGCGAAAGCGATGAACGCTCAAGAACTGGGATACTGCCGCTGGCTCATTCCCCGGGAATCCAGCTCTTGGGCGGCGACGATTGAAATACAAGTTTCTGCCGCGGTTGCTCGCAAGAAAAGGCACCCATACATTGGCGCGGATGTTCGAAGCGCGATTCCAATCGTTCGAGGACCGCAGCGCACGCGTTGAAAGCGCGCCGCGGCTTGCGGCATTGCGCGCCGAATTAAAACGCCGCGGCCTCGACGGCTTCATCGTGCCGCGCGCCGATCGTTATCAGAACGAATATGTGCCGCCTTGCGCCGAGCGTCTTGCTTGGCTCACCGGCTTCACCGGTTCGGCGGGCGTCGCCATCGTGCTTGCCGGCCGCGCCGCGATCTTCGTCGACGGCCGCTACATGGTGCAAGTGCGCGAGGAAGTGGATAGCGCGGCGTTTACCGTCGAGCATCTGGTCGAGCATCCGCCAAGTTCCTGGATCGAGGAGAATCTGCCGGCCGGCGCTAAGCTCGGCTATTCGCCGTGGTTGCATACGGTCGAGGGCGCGGAGCGGCTGGCCAAAGCCTGCGCGGCGGCAGGCGGTAGCCTCGTCCCAGTCGCCGACAATCCGCTCGATGCGCAGTGGCAAGACCGTCCGCAGCCGCCACTTGGCCCCGTCGTGCCGCACGATCTGCGCTATGCCGGCGAGGACGCTGCCGCCAAGCTCGACCGCGTCCGCGAGGCGCTGGGCAAGCGCGCCGACATTCTTGTTGTGTCAGAGCCGCAAGCGGTGTCCTGGCTGTTCAATATCCGTGGCAGCGACGTGCCGCACACGCCGGTGGTGCTGGCTTTCGCCACCGTGCCTGTTTCCGGCCGGCCGGCAATCTATGTCGATCTCCGCAAGCTTGACGATGCAGTGCGCGCACGGCTCGAAGCGCTTACCATTTTGCGCGCGCCGGCGGATTTCGAACCCGATCTTGCCGCGCTCGGCAAAGCCGGTCGCGCGGTGATGCTCGATCCGGCTTTGTGCCCCGACGCCATCGCCCGCCTCGTTGCGGAGAGTGGCGGCAAGGTGGTGCGC
>JBASAH010000521.1:0-2958 GCA_049650505.1 Xanthobacteraceae bacterium | reverse complement strand
GCGCGCAGCGCGGACCGCGCGGGGGCTGCCGTTGTGGCCGCAACCGGCAGGTTGTCCAGCGACGCGGTTTGCACCATGCGCGGGTCGGATGGTGCGCTCGCCTTCTCGAGTGCCGGCTGTTCCGCGATGGATTGTGGTTGCGAGGGCAGCGCCATCGGCACGGGACTGAATAATCCCGCGTCAGCCGGCAAGCTTTTCAGTGCTGCAACGGTGATCGCAGGCGGCGCTGCGCTCCAGTCCTGCGGAAACCGCAGCGCAACCGCTTCCGCAGCGGAACTGTCCCCCCCGCTGCGCAACGCGGTGACGTGCCAAGCGCCGATCACATAGCCGATGCCGCAGGCGGCAAGCATTGGAATGAGCCGCCCGCGTTTTGATGTTCTCGTCTGCTGCCACACGATGACGCCCCCGCTCCATCCACCCGCTATGTCCTTTCAAAGGAAGCTTAATTTATGGCTAACCATAGGTATTTTGCCGGCGTGACCATCGGCGGAGACGTGCTGCCAAACTAAAAAGGCCCGGCAATTGCCGGGCCTTTTCGTTTGTCTCGAAGTTGCTGGCGCTAAGCCGCTTCTTCCTCGACCGTTGCCTCGTCCTCGGCTTCCGGCTTCGGACCGCGCCGCGGGCCCTTGGCCAACGCAGCCTCGATTTCCTTGACCGCTTCGGTTTCGGTAATCCGCTGCACCGCGGCAACCTCGCGCGACAGCCGGTCGAGCGCCGCCTCATACAACTGGCGCTCGGAATAAGACTGTTCCGGCTGCGTCTCCGAACGATAGAGATCGCGAACGACCTCAGCGATCGCGACGATGTCGCCGGAATTGATCTTCGCCTCGTACTCCTGCGCGCGCCGCGACCACATCGTGCGCTTGATCCGGGCGCGCCCTTTGAGCGTCTCAAGGGCGCGCTTGACCATCGCCGTCTCGGCAAGCTTGCGCATGCCGACAGAGGCCACTTTCGAGGTTGGCACCCGCAGCGTCATCTTGTCTTTGACGAAGTTGATGACGAACAGTTCAAGCCGCACGCCGGCGACGTCCTGCTCTTCGATCGCGACAATTTGGCCGACGCCGTGCGCCGGATAGACGATAAACTCGTGGGTCTTGAAGCCTTGTCGTTGTGTAGTCTTCTTCGCGTTCATTCCCAAAGTTGCTGCTCCTTCCGCCTCCGGCTTACGCCGATGCGCGGGCTTCGCCACGCTAACCCGGCTACGGGTCATAGCTCGCGTGGAGGGTGAGGGCCTCCGGCTCGCGCGGGAGGAGGGTTTTGCTGCCTTCCGGCTCATGCCGGTCGCACTCTTCTTCGGACGATGACGAGTTTTCTCTGCCACTGCTCTCGCGTGGAATTCACGCCTCTTTTGACGGTTCCTCGGATACCCCCGAAAAAATAAGCTCCCGGTGGGGAGCATGCCTCGGGACGTTGTTCATTGTGTAACGGCTATATATCACATTTTCCGCAAAAATCAAAGCGTTAAGCACCACGCAATGCTCGCATGAGAGCGCCGCAGAGCCAAATATTTAGCAATGGTTAAAGATTGCAACTAAAGCGGGAATTAGTCACCGGTGCCCGGATTGGCTGAAAAATGTCCTTCAAACTTGTTGGCGACACCTTCCCATTGCTTGGCGTCGGCCGGTGGTGCCTTTTTGGTTGTAATATTGGGCCAAGTTTTTGCGTATTCGGCGTTGAGGCCGAGCCACTTTTCGGCCCCGGGCTCGGTGTCAGGCTTGATTGCGTCCACCGGACATTCCGGCTCACACACGCCGCAATCGATGCACTCGTCCGGGTGGATGACCAGCATATTTTCGCCCTCGTAGAAGCAATCGACGGGGCAAACCTCAACGCAGTCCATGTATTTGCATTTGATGCAATTGTCGTTGACGATATAAGTCATTTGCACACTCTGAACGCCTTTTTTGAAGCCTTGCTCCTATCGCATGGGTCCGGGGCACGCAAGAAGGCGTTGTTTCGCCGCCATTCCACTCACTCGAGATCCTGATAGAGCGCCACCGCGCTCCGAGCAGGGCCGCGGCGCTCGGCAAACCCGGTCACCTTAAGCACCCGCACCCTACGATCGAGCGCAACCGTGATCACGTCGCCGGGTCGGACCATACGTCCTGGTGTATCGATCCGCGTCCCATTGACGCGCACATAGCCTGAGCCGGCGAGCGCGGCTGCCGCGCCGCGCGTGCGCACCAGGCGAGCGTGCCATAACCAGCGGTCGATACGCTGGCGCTCAAGTTCATTCGCCACTCAACGGCGCTCCATTCAGCGACGCTCGATTCAATGACGCTCCATTCAACGGCGTTCCTTGGCATCCGCCTCAAGCTGCGCCTTGAGGCTCGCGAGCTTGGCAAAGGGCGAATTGGGATCAGGCATTTTTTCCCTGCGTTCGAAACGTTTCCCCGGCGGCCGCTCGCGCTGCTGGCGGTCAGTGCGATGCTCCGGCTTGCGGCGCTGCCGGAAGGGCTGCCGTGGTCTGGCGTGCGCTCCTTCGCTGGCCAAATCGGTAGTGGCCGGCAAAGCGGTGGTCTGGGTTTGCGCGGCCTTGCCGTCTTGCGCGGGTTCCGGCGCCGCCGCAGATGGTTTTATGCGCGCTTGCTTGGCCCTGCCGTGTGGGCGGGCGTGAGCGCGACGCCGGCCCTCGATGCGGCCGGGACGCCACACCTCGATCATCTCTTGCTCGGTTGGCATTGCCTGCTCGGTTGGCAATGCGGCCTCGCCACCATCGGTCGCGGTTGTCGGCGCGACTGCCGATGCAGACTCTTGCGCGGCCTCTGCCGGCTCTGCGGCCGATTGCAGAGTGGATTCGCTGCCGGATCCGGCCGGCGTTTCTTGCGCGCTCGTTTCTTGCGCGCTCGTTTCTTGCGCGCTTGCCGAAAGGTCAGTGGCCAAAGGCGCGGTTGCCAGGTCGGGCGGCGCATTTCCGCAATCGACCGGCACGACAGCCTCATGAGACAAGTCCGACGC
>JBASAH010000520.1:0-2712 GCA_049650505.1 Xanthobacteraceae bacterium | reverse complement strand
GAGTGCAAATCCCCTTTGCCACTGCCAAGCGACGAGCCCTATGCGGCCGAGTGCCCGATACTGCCGAAGAGCCTGGCGGATGCGCTCGATGCCCTCGACGGAGAGTCGTTGTTCCGACATACGCTCGGCGATACCTTTGTCGACTATTTCATCAAGCTCAAGCGCAGCGAAGCCGACAGGTATTCACGGTCGCTGAAAGAAGCCGGGGTTGCGTCAAGCGACCAGCCGAGCGAGTGGGAGCACAACGAATATTTTGACTTCTTCTGAATCGCGAGCGATTTTCTGAACCGCCGGCATTCGTCGCAGCCCGACAGCAAACGGCGGACGGGAATCTGCAATATGCCCCAAGGACCCAACCTCAGTGAGTTTATCTCTCGCCACCACTCGTTGTTCGCCGAGCGTCCCCAAGCGCCGCACGGTCAAGAAAACCAGGATCGCACCATGACGGCGCTCGAGAAAATCAGCGCGCCCCCGGCCGGGGTCGGCGGCACGGCGCTCTACGACTGGGATTATCTGGTGCAGGAGGACAAGGCGCACCGCCTGATCTACACCGACCCGGCGATTTTCGAAGCCGAGATGACGCATATCTTCGGCGGGACCTGGACCTATCTGGCGCACGAAAGCGAGATTCCGAACGTCAACGACTTCATCACGCGGCGGCTTGGCTTGCGTCCGCTCATCATCGTGCGCGACGCCGAGGGCAAAGTCCGCGCGTTGTACAATCGCTGCACGCATCGCGGCACCACTTTGTGCCGCTGGGACAAAGGCAACAGCAAATCGTTCCAGTGCCCCTATCACGGCTGGAATTTTCTCAATAACGGCCGGCTGCGCGGCGTGCCCTGGCCGGAAGGCTACGCCGCCGATCTGCGCGATCCGAAATACAATCTCGCCCAGGTGCCGCGTGTCGAATCGTATCGCGGCTTTATTTTCGGCACGCTCAATCTGGATGCGCTGCCGCTCACTGAGCATTTGGGGCCGATCGCGACAGTGATCGATGAATGGCTTGATCGCAATCCCGGCGGCAAGGTGGTGGTCTGCGAGGCGAACCGGTTCCGTTACAAGGGCAATTGGAAGCTCGCCTATGACAATTCATGCGACGGCTATCACGTGGCCTATTCGCATCGCTCTTTGCTGGAAACCGAGAATCGCTTCGCCGGCGAGAACGCCAAGGGCATGGCCTATTACCGCAACTCGCCGGACACCCAGCCGATGTATATGCGCTACACCGGCCACGGCAATCACTTCAAGGACAAGCGGCCGAACCTGGAAAAGCGGGCCGGGGGCTTATGGGCGCTGGAGAGCGCGCATCCGGGCATGGAGCATTACGAGGCCGCGTTCATCCAGCGCTACGGCGATCGTGCTTTCGCGCTGCTCGACCTCGCCGGCTCCGAGCCGGTGAACATCAATGTCTTTCCGAACGTTTCGCTGCTCGGCAACCATATCCAGGTGTTCGAACCGGTCAGCGTCGAGGAGACCAACGCCATCTGGTACGGCACCATGATCGTCGACGACGACGGCAGCCTCGGCGAAGAGGCCGTCACCGACATCAATGCGCTGCGCATGCGTACCCAGGAGGGCTTTCCCAACTTCGGCGAAGTCGACGACATCGCCAATTTCGAGCAGATCCAGCGCGGCTTGATGGCCGTCGAGGACGAGTGGGTCTACATGAATCGCGGCCTCGGCGTGCCGGATCGGATCAAGACTCACGCCGACGGCTCCATCACCGCACCGGCCACCGACGAAGCCTTCATGCGCGAGCATTTCAAGGAATGGAAGCGGCTGATGAAAGAGCGCGCCACGCTCGCCATCCAACGGGAGCCGTAACGTGAACGCGCCGGCCGCGCGCGACCCATCGCGCAGCTCCTACTATGTCAGCGATGCGCTCTATCGCGAACTGATCGCGAATTTCGCCGACTGGCAGGACGACGCGCGGGCTCTGTCCGACCCCGCGGTACGCGACGAATTCCGTCGCCTCATTGAGCGCGAAGCGCGCCTGCTCGATCAGCTCCGCTACGACGACTGGCTCGCGATGTACACGCCCGAATGCGTCTATTGGGTGCCGTCGACACCGAATGCCGGCGACCCGCGCCGCGAGATCGCGATCATGTTCGACGACCGGCGCCGGCTCGAGGATCGCGTTTATCGGCTGCGCACCGGGTTCGCCTGGTCGCAGGCGCCTGCCTCACGCACCGTCCGCCTCATTACCAATGTCGAGGTGTTCGCTACCGGGAGCGACGACGCGCGCATGCTGCGCTCGAATTTTCTGATCAGCGAATTCTGGGGCGACGAAACGCGCTTGCTCGCCGGCTGGGCCGGGCATCGTGTGGTCCGCAGCGACGATGGCTGGAAAATCCAGGCCAAGCAGGTGAACCTGATCGATTGCGATCAGTCGATCCGCAATCCAAGCATTATTTTTTAGGACGTGTACTCACAAACCGCCCTGCAAGTGTCCGCTTTCAGCTAGAGCGGACATTTGCCGACATCGCCGCAATGACCGAGTCTGACCCATTGCGGACCTGGCGGTTGAAGCCGTGTCCTTTTGTATAACGACCTTCTCTGCATAGAGACGACGTATTAATGGGGGCGCTGGGGACATCGAACGTCGGTGCCCAGTTCAGAAATGCAGGACGACGATCAGTCGGGCCGGGTATCCGTGTCAGCATCGTCCGCCCGCCCGAACGCAGGAAGGTACCGGCCGAAGTTCAATTCGAA
>JBASAH010000519.1:0-3609 GCA_049650505.1 Xanthobacteraceae bacterium | reverse complement strand
CGGCAAAACTGCGCGCGGCGGAGCGCACCGACACACCTGCGCGGGCAACCGGTGTGGAGCATCTTCTGCCGCCGCTGCCGCAGCTTGCCGACATGATGCGAGGCCGGCCGTGATTCTCCGCGTACTGAATTTATTGGTGATCGGTGTGCTGGTCCTCGCCGCCGCTTACGTCTATCGCATCAAATTTGACGCCACCCTCCAGGCTGAGCGCCTTGCAAAATTGCGCGGCGAGTTGCGCCACGAACGCGACAAGGTCGCATCGCTGCGTGCGCAATGGGAGCAATTGGACAATCCAGCGCGCATCGAAGCGCTGGCAAAGCGACTTTTACCGCTGCGGCCGATTGCGCCGACGCAATTCGACGGGCTCGATCGGCTGCCCGAACGACCGGCCCAAGACGTGGCGGCGCGCGCGGATCCAATAGGCGGAATGATCGAAAATCTCGAACAGTCGAACAAAATCGACACCACCGGGACGCTCCCAGCGTGGGCCAGTCCGGGGCGAATGCCGGTAGGGCCGAGACAATGAACGCAACCGTCGAGCCGCTGGCCGCCGCATCCGCAATCGCGCCCGCTCGCCGGCAGTCATGGCGATCCTGGCGGTCCTGGCGGTCCTGGCAGTCATGGCGATCCTGGCAGTCATGGCGGCCATGGCGTCAGTGGCAATGGCAATGGCTGATTGGCAGGGTTCTCTACGGCACCGCTGTGGACCGTCATGCCAAGGCGCGGGCGCGGATCGGATTGGCGATCATTGCCTTTACCGCCGTCTATTCGATCATTGCCGTACGGCTCGTGATGTTCGCGCTCGCCTCCAACAGCCATGCCACGCATCGCGTGGTATCGAGCGACGCCATTGCAACGGCGCGGCCGGATATTCTCGATCGCAACGGCATCGTCTTGGCAACCGACGTGCGCGTGCCGTCGCTCTACGCCGAGCCCCGGCGTCTTATCGATATCGACGACGCGGTCGAACGGCTCACGGCGGGCCTGCCGGACCTCGACGGCGCCGAATTGCGCGAGCGGCTTTCCTCGAAGCGCGGCTTTGTCTGGCTGCGGCGTGACATCACGCCGGGGCAGCAGCGCGAGATTTACCGCCAAGGCTTGCCGGGCATCGGTTTTCTGAACGAGAACAAGCGCGATTACCCGGATGGCGCTGAGATTTCGCACCTCATCGGCCACGTCAATATCGACAACCAGGGTATTGCCGGAATCGAGAAGTGGCTCGACGGCCAGGGATTGGCCGCCTTGCACATGGCGGGCTTGGCGACGGATCGTCTGCAAAACCCCATCGAGCTTGCGGTCGATTTGCGTGTTCAGCACGTGCTGCACGAGGAGCTTGCCGCGGCGCGCGCCAAATTTGGCGCACTTGCCGCCGCCGGTCTCGTTCTCAATGTGCGAACTGGCGAAGTCCTGGCCATGGTGTCGGAGCCGGATTACGACCCGAACAATCCACGCGAAGCGCTCGATCCGTCGCGCATCAATCGGCTGACCACCGGCGTGTTTGAGATGGGATCGACGTTCAAGGCATTCACTGTCGCCATGGCGCTCGATTCGGGGAAGGCCACGCTCAAGTCGACCTTCGACGCGCGCATGCCGCTACACATGGGACGGTTCGATATCCACGACTTCGAGGGGCAGCATCGCGTGCTCTCGGTCCCGGAGATCTACACCTATTCGTCAAATATCGGCGCGGCGCGAATGGCGCTTGCGGTCGGCGTCGATGGCCACAGAGCGTTTCTAAAGAAAATCGGTCAGCTTGATCGATTGCGCACTGAACTGCCGGAAAGCGCCGAACCGATCGTGCCCAAGCGCTGGGTCAATCTCAACACCGCCACCATCGCCTTCGGGCATGGCCTTTCGGTCGCGCCGCTGCAGGCGGCGATGGGCGTCGCGGCGCTCATGAACGGCGGCACGCTCATTCCGCCGACATTTCTCAAGCGCTCGGAGGCGGAGGCGCAAGCGCTCGGCAAGCGCGTTATCAAACCGGAAACGAGCGCCGTTATGCGCTATCTGATGCGGCTGAACGTCGAACGGGGAACCGCCGCCAAAGCCGACGTGCCTGGCTACTATATCGGCGGAAAGACCGGCACCGCGGATAAAGTGGTCAACGGCCGCTATTCCAAAGCCAAGGTGCTGACCGACTTCATCGCCGTGCTGCCGGCTGACCGGCCGCGTTATGTCTTGTTGATCATGCTCGACGAGCCGCACGCGACGCCCGAGACGCATGGTTTCACCACGTCCGGATGGAACGCGGTGCCGACCGGCGGCGCCGTGGTCGCGCGCATAGCGCCGCTCCTTGGCATCGCGCCGCGCATGCACCTGCCAAGTGCGGATCAGTTGATACTGGCCTCACTGAAGGAAAGCAGGTAAGGCGATAATCGCATCGTCGACGCCAATAAGCTTTGCAAGAAGCTCAACATGAAGCTTCGCGAAATTGCGCCCGCTGACTCGGAGTTCGAGGCGCGCTACGCCGAAATTGAAGTCAGCGGAGTGACGGCAGATAGCCGCACTGTCAGGCGCGGCGACGTTTTCGTCGCCATTGCCGGCGGCAAGACTGATGGTCTACGCTTCATCACTCCCGCCATCGCTGCCGGCGCAGCGGCGATCGCCGCCGAGCATGCACCGCCAACACCGTTGCCGGCCGGAATTGCGTTCATGCGCGTTGCCAATGCGCGGCGCGCCGTGGCGTCGACTGCCGCCAAGTTCTATCCGCGCCAACCACACATCATCGCCGCCGTCACCGGAACAAGCGGTAAAACTTCGGTGGTGGCCTTCACGCGGCAAATCTGGGAAGCCAATGGCCGTTGCGCCGCGAGCATCGGGACGATTGGTATCGTATCGCCGCGTGGCGAAAGCTACGGCGCGCTGACAACGCCCGATCCGGTCGAACTACATCGCTCGCTCGATGCGCTCGCCGCCGAAGGCGTGACCCATCTGGCGATCGAAGCGTCATCACATGGGCTCGATCAATATCGGCTCGACGGACTGCGCATTGCGGCGGCGGGATTCACCAATATCACACGCGACCATCTCGACTATCATCCGAATTTCGAAGCCTACCTTGCCGCCAAGCTGCGGTTGTTCGAGGAATTGCTGCCGCATGGCGCAGCCGCGATCATCAATGTCGATGACGATCACGCGCAAGCCGTCGCCGCTGCTGCTATTGCGCGCGGAATCGCGATCACAACGGTCGGGCGCAAAGGAACGGGAATTCGGCTCATTGCCTCCGCGCGTGACGGCTTCGGGCAAAAGCTTCAGCTCGAACATGGCGGCAAGCTTTACCGGGTCCGCATGCCGCTCGTCGGCGAATTCCAAGCCGAGAATGCGCTGGTCGCTGCCGGTTTCGCCATCGCCACCGGCGACGATGCCGGTGCGGTATTCGCGGCGCTCGAACGGCTGCGCGGCGCCAAAGGCCGTCTGGAACGCGTTGGCGAAAGCGGTGGCGCCCAGATCTTCGTCGACTATGCGCACAAGCCCGACGCACTGGCGAAGGCGCTCGAGGCGCTACGTCCCTACGCGGCGGGTCGTCTCATCGTCGTGCTCGGCGCGGGCGGCGATCGCGATCGTGGCAAACGGCCCTTGATGGGCGCCGTCGCCGCCGCCAAAGCCGAC
>JBASAH010000518.1:0-3235 GCA_049650505.1 Xanthobacteraceae bacterium | reverse complement strand
ACCATCAAGTTTGCCGAGCACCAGGGGCCGGATGCCGAGCGGATCGCGCGCGCCGACTAGCTTCTTGTTGGTCAGGCCGACGAAGGCGAACGAGCCCTCGAGATCGCGCAGGCCCTCGACGAAACGGTCGACAAAGCGGTTGCGATGCGAGCGCGCGACCAGATGGAGGATGACTTCCGTGTCGGTGGTCGACTGCATCATGGCGCCTTCGCGCACCAGCTGTCGCCGCAGCGTCAATCCATTGGTCAGGTTGCCGTTGTGCCCGATGGCAAAACCGCCGGCATTGAGCTCGGCGAACAGCGGCTGCACGTTGCGCAGAATGGTCTCGCCGGTGGTGGAATAGCGCACATGGCCGACCGCGGCGTTGCCCGGCAGTCGATCGATCACCTCGCGCCGCGAGAAGGCATCGCCAACGAGGCCAAGGCGGCGCTCGGAATGGAATCGGGTACCGTCGAAAGAGACGATACCGGCCGCCTCTTGGCCGCGATGCTGAAGCGCATGCAGGCCGAGCGCGGTGATGGCGGCCGCATCGGGATGGCCGAAGATGCCAAAGACACCGCATTCCTCGCGCAGCCGGTCGGCGTCGAGGTCAAGGAGGGTCGTATCTGTCATGGTCATCGGTCCGTGATCACCTCAATGCACGATTCCCCGGACCAAGAGCAATTCCTGCCTATCACGTTGTTCAAGCTGACTATGCCGATCCGGTGGATTCTCCGGTGTTTCGGTATCGTCCGGCTTCGGTTTCTTCAGCCTTTTTAAGATGGTGTTTTCGGGGTCTTCCGGCAACATGGACATCAGCCATTGTCCGGTCCCGGTGAGCACAACCTTGGATTTGGCCGCCCGTACCCATTCCGGCTGGCTGCGATCGGGAACGAGCCAATTGAAGAACATGAACGCCACGACCACGATGACGAGGCCCCGTGCGAGCCCGAACAGGAAGCCGAGGGTGCGATCGAGCGCGCCCACGCGGCTGTCGAGCACCATGTCGGAAATCCGCACGGTTAATATCGAGACAACCAGCAGCGTGAGCAGGAATACTCCGCCGATCACGGCGACGGCGGCCACGATGTCGTTGTTGAAATATTGCTTCGCCAGCGGCAGGAGCTTGGAATACGCATAGAGGGTCGCACCGGCCGCCAGAATCCAAGCGATGATGGAGAGGACCTCGCGCATGAAGCCACGCACCATCGCCAGCAGCCCGGAAATGAGCATCACGGCGATCAAGACGATATCGAGCAGCGTAATCGGCATGGTCTGCTGGTCCCGCTCGCTAGAGCATGATCCCGAAAAGTGGGCACCGGTTTTCGGAAAAGATCATGCTCAAACGAAAAGCTAAAGCGAAATGGTAGAGTGAACCTAAAGCCATTTGGCTTTAGCACCGGGACGACGATGGCCGAAATCCATTTCACCAGTCACCTGCGCAATATCGTTCCGGATGGACCGATCTCGGCCGCCGGCGCGACAGTCGGCGAGGCTCTAGAAAACTTACTGGCCGCGCAGCCACATGTGCGCGGCTATGTGCTCGACGATCAGGGCGCGTTGCGCAAACATGTCTGCATATTCGCCGATGGCGAGCGCCTGACGCAGGAGGCCGCACTGACGCGGCGCATCGGCCCAGACAGCAAGCTCTATGTGATGCAGGCGTTGTCTGGCGGGTGATCGCCGAGCCCATTGGAGAAGTCATGAACGGTCATCTGCTGATAGCGACGCGCAAAGGCTTGTTTGAACTCGAACGCAAGCGTTCAGGCTGGACTTCGAAGCCGATCGGTTTTCCCGGTGTCGCGGTGAGCAACGTTTTGCCGGCCGACGGCGTGATCTATGCCGCGCTCAAGGACGGCCATTTCGGCGCCAAACTGCATCGCTCGGACGATGGCGGCAAAACCTGGGGCGAGCTCGCCGCGCCGGCATTTCCCGCCGATGCCGCCGATGCTCCGTCGCTGTTTCAAATCTGGACGATGGAAACTGGCGGGCGACAGCATCCGGACCGCTTATGGGTCGGCGCCATTCCAGCGGGCCTGTTTCGCTCCGACGACCGTGGCGAAAGCTGGCAGCTCATCTCCTCGCTGTGGAACGTCCCCGAGCGCAAGCGCTGGTTCGGCGGCGGTTATGATGCCGCCGGCATCCACAGCATTTCGCCCGATCCGCGCGATTCGAACCGCGTATTCCTTGCGATTTCCTGCGGCGGCGTGTGGGAGAGCCGGGACAGCGGCGATAATTGGTCGGTGCTGGGCAAAGGCCTGTTCGCGCCCTATGTGCCGCCGGAACAGGCCGAAGACAGCGCGATCCAAGATCCGCATCGGGTGGTGCGCTGTGGCGCAACGCCCGACGTCATGTGGATGCAGCACCACGCCGGAATTTACCGCTCGGCCGACGCCGGCGCGCACTGGAGCCGGTTGTCGCCGCCCGGCGACGATTTCGGTTTTGCGGTGGCGGCGCATCCGCGCTCGGCGCAAACGGCCTGGTTCGTTCCGGCGATCAAGGACGAGATTCGCATGCCGCGTGATGGCGCGCTGTGCGTGACGCGCACCGACGATGGCGGCAATAGCTGGGAAATCATGCGCCATGGTCTGCCGCAGCGTGACGCTTACGATCTCGTCTACCGGCACGGCTTGGAAGTAGACGAAAGCGGCGAACATCTGGCGATGGGCTCGACCACCGGCGCGCTATGGACAAGCGATGACGGCGGGCGAAGCTGGCAGCTCGTCAATGCCCATCTGCCGCCGATCTACGCGGTGCGCTTCGCTTGAGCGCTGGCTGACTTTAGGCCGACTTGTCTGGAGTAAGTGAACACCGGAAGTGCGTGCCGCACCTAAGAAATGACGCGTTTGACCCGAACCGGACTTGTGATGCGGCGCCGGATTTTCGGGTAGATTATTTTTTTGGGACAGGACGAACTAAACCGCAATCCCAATTCTTTCGCAGAAACCTAAGCATGGGAACTGCGCCGTTGAACGATCTCTTGCCACTTGCCGAAACGATCGCCGCGCGCCTGAAGGCCCGGTGCGAGACCATCGCGGTTGCCGAGTCCTCGACCGGTGGCTTGATCTCGGCGGCGCTGCTCGCGGTGCCTGGTGCCTCGGCCTACTTCCTCGGCGGCGCCGTCGCCTATACCCGTCGGGCGAAGGGACAGTTGCTTGCCATTGACGATGCAGCGTTGGAGCAATTTCGTCCGGCGACCGAGCCGCACGCGCTGCTGCTCGCGCGGCGTGCGCGGGTGCAATTCGCAGCCACATGG
>JBASAH010000517.1:0-3251 GCA_049650505.1 Xanthobacteraceae bacterium | reverse complement strand
GTATTGGGATGCACGCACACGGCCGGATGCCAAGCGCCCGGCGCCTTGTGCGGATCGTCGGTCGGCGTCACGCCTTGGCGCACATAGCCGCCGCTGTTGAAGGTTCCGTCGTGTTTGATGCGCCGCGTTCCCAGTTTCACCTTTAACGAAGCCGGCAAGGCTTGCCACACCGCCTGCATCCCGCAGAAATAGGTGTTGCCGCCGGAAGGCGGAATTTCCAGCGCATAGAGCATCGACGCATCGGGCGGCACGTCGAGATAGCTCATGTCGGTGTGCCACACGGCTTCGCCGGCGCCGAGCGCGCCGATTGGCTCGCCTTTCTGATCGAGCACGTTAGAGACGACATAGATATCGGGATATCCCGGCGGACTCTGCCGGCCGCGTTCCTGGTTAGGCGGCGGATCGAGCTCGCCGAAGCGCCGGCTGAAATCAAGCAGGTCGTCGTCGCTGAGCTTTTGTCCGCGGAACAACAACACCGAATGGCGGTGCCAGGCAGCTTCGATTTGCGCAAACTCCGCCGTGCTCAAAGCGGTGAGATCAATATTTCCTATTTCCGCTCCAACCGCTGGCGTGAGTGGCGTTAGCGTCATTGGCATGCAGCAAATCTCCGGCAGATAGGGCTATGCAAGCGCGATATCATACGCAAAACTCTAGTGTCTTCCCAGCGGTGCTGGACCTTACTGGAGCCCACCATTAATTTCCCCCGCTACTTGCCGGCGGATGCCAAAACGGGAGAGCGGGGGGACACGATGCGACGGCGTGACTTTCTTACCTTGGGATCGGCCGCATTGGCGGCGCGTGGACTGCCGCTCACTACTGCGCGCGCCGCATCGAACTATCCGGAGCGGCCGGTGCGGCTGATCATTCCGTTTCCGCCGGGCGGCGGCTTCGACGCGATCGGGCGTCCATGGGCGGACCGAATCAAGCCTCTTCTCGGCACGATCGTGGTCGAAAACCAGGGCGGCGGCGGCAGTTCGCTCGGCGCGGCTTCGGTGGCGCATTCAAGTCCCGACGGCTACACGCTCTTGCTTGGCGGATCGAGCACCCACGTCACCGAAGCGATTCTGAAAACGCGACCGCTCTACGATCCGATGAAAGATCTCGATCCGATATCCAATATCGCGGTCTCGCCTTTTGCGCTGGCCGTGCATCCCTCGGTTCCGGCCGCCACGCTGGCGGAGTTCGTCGACCACAATAAAGCCAACCGCGGCAAACTCTCCTACGGCCACGCCGGCGTCGGCTCGCTCAATCATCTCACTGGCGAATTATTCAAGTCCCTCGCCGGCCTCCCCGATCTGCTGCAAGTGCCGTATCGCGGCTCGGGCCCGGCAATTGCCGACGCCATTGCCGGTCATGTTTCCATGGTGGTGCCGGCCATGACCGGACAAATGATTGAATTTCATCGCACCGGCAGGCTGCGCATTCTGGCCGTGACCGGTCCCAACCGCTTGAGCGCGGCGGGCGATCTGCCGACGGCAGCGGAAACACTGCCGGCGATGATCGCTCAGCAGTCAATCGGACTATTCGCTCCGGCCGGCACCGCCAAGGCAATCATTCGTCAGATCGCGGCCGCAAACCATACCCTACTCGCGCAGTCCGACTACCAGAAAATGCTGGTCCAGACAGGATTCGAACCCGACGCCGATTCATCGCCGGAGATCTTCGGGCGGCGTATCGAGGCGGAGATCGCAAAATGGACGCCAATCGTGCAAGAGCTCGGAATTAGAATCGATTGAGTGGCCCGATCGCCAACGATGGCTTCTTATGATTGCTAACCTAGATTCCTTCTCATGGTTGCTTCCATATTGCGTCCCTTGGCGTCTCTTACATGGACAGCACACCGCCGTCGTCCGCAAAAATCCCATGAAATTATTGTTGATTGTTGCAGAAATGGCATAGCCGGCGCCGGTCAATTTTTGGCCGGGCGCAAAAGTGACCGAGGCCGCACTGCCGGGTTTTTCCGGAAAATCGCGCGCCTCCCAATCTGATTCAGTCAGCGGGTAATCAACGATTGGATTAAACTGCGGTCCTGCATCGAGCAGCAGCACTGATACATCGCGTTGGCAAAGCCCGTAGGCTGCCGCGGCGCCACCGGCGCCGGCTCCTACAACCACCGCATCCCATTCGGCATCGTTTTTCATCGCGGCGGATCTTGGAAATCGGCAAAGCCTTCAGGCTGTGGCGGATCGGTGTAGGGAAATGCAGCCTTGATCGTGGGGTGGGAGTAATAATTCAAGCCGGCGTAGAATCGCAGGAAGACGACAAATTGCTTGGCATCTTCGTCGTCCGAGAAAAATGCGGCTTCGACGGCCGCTGATCTGGCGGGCTCGTCAAGCGCAAGAAAATCCGCAGCGCCTTGATTTTTGGCGCGCCGGTCGAGCCAACCAACGCCCTCCGCCATCGTGTCACGAAGCTCCGCCATCGCGAGAACGCGATTGTGAATCCCCAATTCGGTTGCCCCTGGGAGTTCATCGCCGGGGAACAATAAAGCGGTGAGGGCCTTGACGGTCTCGGCACTATGCGCATCGAAGCCTGAACGCCAAAATGAAGACAGGTTGCGCCATACAATCGCTGTGCCGCCCAGCAGTGCCGACCCGAAAATCGCAATGAATACTCGCCGCCGCATGCGGACCCTCTCCTGCTCGCCAGGCATCGTAACCGGCAAAAATGGCCGCCAGAAGGGATAAGAACCCGACTTAATCGAAACCAAAGAACCGGCAGAATTCTTCGGGCGCGGCGCGCGGCGAACGAAAGCTGTTGGCTGGATGACTGCGATCGCCATAGCCGATCGAAACCGCGCAAAATAGCATCTGCTCCGGCGGCATTTTGACGAACGGGCGGACGATGCGATGCATGCGCGCCCAGGATTCCTGGGCACAGGTATCGAGACCGTGGCCGCGCGCCAGATACGTCAAGGCGTGGATGTAACCACCGAGATCGGCCCATTGCCCGGGCCCAAGCCGCCTATCGATGGCGATGAACAGCGCAACCGGGGCGTTGAAGAATTCGTAGTTGCGTTTGTATTGGGTAAGGCGCGCCGCGGCATCGGCGCGATCGATCTCGAGCGCGCCATAAAGCTGCACGCCATGATGCTCGCGGCGCGATTTGTACGGCTCCCACATCGTTTCGGGATAGATTGGATATTCCGCTGCCTCCTTGCGCGGATCGCGGCCGGCGATCGACATTGCGACTTGCCGTTTGAGTTCGGCGAGCGCCGCGCCGGTCACCGCGTAGACCTGCCAGGGCTGCAG
>JBASAH010000516.1:0-5535 GCA_049650505.1 Xanthobacteraceae bacterium | reverse complement strand
CGGCCGACAGCTTTGCTGATTTTGGGCTCACCTTCGGGGCGCAAAGCGGACACCAGCCACTCGGCTCGGTTGATAACGTTGCAAGCGGCCGGATCGACCGCGGAGGCGCTCACGCAGCTCATTGCGGAAAGGCTATCCCCGAGTCAGTGCCCGCGGATCAACTATGCCCGGCAAATAAGGACAAGCCAATGCCCGGCGGACTTGATTCTCGAAAAGGAGGCGAGCAAGCTAGTACCTACTTTTGCAAATTCGTGACTCGTTCCCCGGATGCAGTGCAGCACCTCATACGCTTGCTACGTTCTTGCCATTAGCCTTGGCGCGGTGCACTGCTGATCCGGGACCGCCACAGGGATGGCGCTCTTGGCGGTCCCGGTTCTGCAGCGCATCACTGCGTGCTGCGCTGCGCCCGGGATACGACGACGATGCAGAGCCGCATGATCCCGGCCGGTCTTCGGACAAGATCACGCCCAAACAAAAGCTAGTCGCGAAATTCGAGCTTCACTGCACCGGCCTTGCCGGCGGACGCGCCAAGCGGCACGGCGCGATAGAAGCACGAGCGGCGGCCGGTGTGGCAGGCGCCCGCAACCTGCTCGACCTTGATCCACACCGCATCCTGATCGCAATCGATGCGCATCTCGATCACGCGCTGCGTATGGCCGGAGGTCTCGCCCTTTTTCCACAGCGCCTGCCGCGACCGGCTGAAATACCACGCTTCGCCGGTCGCGATGGTTTTTGCCAGCGCCTGCGCATTCATATGCGCGACCATCAGCACATCGCCCGAGCCCGCATCGGTGGCGACGGCCGTGACAAGCCCGTCGGCATCGAATTTCGGCGTCAGCGCCGCACCTTCCTCGAGTTCAGCCGAGCCCGCCGGCGCCGCGAATAGAGGTTGATCAGCCAAAGTCGCCCTCGTTGTTGCCGGAACTTCAAATCCGCGCCGGCCGCGCTTATATAGTCGATTGTCAAAGAGACTCAATAAACCCGCGTTAATGCGGGCAAATCTGCGCTTGGCCGATGCTCAACGAGGTCTATAACCGCCGCATTCTCGAACTCGCCGCCGCGATCCCGCGGATCGGACGGCTTGAGCAGCCCGATGCCACGGCGACCGCGCTGTCGCGGCTATGCGGCTCGACCGTCACCATCGATTTGAAAATGGACGGCGACACCGTCACCGATTTCGCCCATGAAGTGAAAGCCTGCGCGCTCGGCCAGGCGTCGTCTTCGATCATGGCGCGCAACATCGTCGGCGCCAAAGCCGACGAGCTGCGCGAATTGCGCGAGGGCGTGCGCAAAATGCTCAAAGAGAACGGCGCGCCGCCGGCCAACGGCAAATGGGCCGACATCGCCGTGCTCGAACCGGTGCGCGATTACAAAGCCCGCCACGCCTCGACGTTGCTCACCTTTGACGCCGTGGTCGATGCGATCGGCCAGATCGAGGCCAAGCGCGGCGCCAAAACGGCAACACAGTGATTGGGCGCAGTGATTTGCCGTCGCTGGCGCAAACCTGCCGCAACGCCCCGCGTCTGTTCGGGCGCGGCTTGATCGCCGTCTATCGCTACACACTTGCCTCGCTCGTCGGTTTTCGCTGCCGCCACCTGCCGACCTGTTCCGAATATGCCGATCAGGCGGTGGCGCGTTTTGGCCTGTGGACCGGCGGCTGGATGACATTGGCGCGGCTTCTGCGCTGCCAGCCATGGGGCACGTCGGGTTTGGATTTCGTGCCGCAGGCGTTGCCGGAAAAATCGCGCTGGTATATGCCGTGGCGCTACGGCCGATGGCGCGGCACTAATCCGTCGCCATCGTCGTCACACCTTGCCGGCCCGGACGCGGCAGGGCGTTAAAGCATGATCCCGAAAAGTGGATACCGGTTTTCGGAAAAGATCATGCTCAAAACAATCCTGACCAGCCCGGACGCGGCAGGGCGTTAGTGCAAGCGCATTCGGTTTTGTTTCTTGCGACTTCGGCACCAACAGAACCGCCAATGAGCGCACGGCCGAGGCGTTATGTTTTCTTCTCCAGGCACTGCACCGCTTCTCGTTCCTCCGATCCGGTCATACCAGCGGCTTGAGCCATCGCTTTAGCCTGCGCCATACCTACTTGCGCAACATATGCACGCACCGTTTCGCAGGTCATGCGTGAGTGCGAACTGGTTGCACCTCGGTGATGGTAGTGATGCTTCGCGATAGCAGGATAAGAAGCCGCTACAAGGATCAAGGTTAGCAAGGCAGTCTTCTTCATGGTTATGCTCCCCAACATCGCCGTTCACCATGCCAGCAACACGATCCATTGGCAGTAAAAAGAATCCGTTCTCCCCAGATAATGAAGACAGCTTCTGGAAATCCGAGGCGCAGTGAACGAGCAAGCAGAATTAACACCTCGCAAATGTCCAAACCAGAATCTCTCCTATCCGCGATGCTGAGTTGATTAGTAAATTCGCCTATCGATCGCATTGTACAGATTGCGGGCGCGAATTTTTGACGACCAAAAATTCTACGCGCCGCCTTGTCCTGACTTTCCTCATTTATCGCGGCGCGCCAGCCGCTGCCGCTTACTCGCGGCTTCGGAAAGTGTGACCGCCGCAGTAGCTGATGCGGCATGAGGGTCGAAACGCTTAAAAATGGCGTCATCACAACCGGCCGCTTTGACAGCATTCCCGGGGCGTTCTACAGACAGCGCACCTTCAGCGGTTCGCCAAAGATTGGGTGAACCGTGGCAACGTACACGCGCGAATGAACGCGAAAGGCTATAGAAACCACATAGTCGCTTACGCCGCACAGTAGGCAGCGAGTGAGCAACAGGAGTGAATGATGGTCGCGCTGACCTTTCCCGACGGCGCGCGTCGGGATTACCCGCAAAACGTAACCGGCCTCGACATCGCCAAGGGCATTTCGCCGTCGCTCGCCAAGCGCACGGTCGCCATGGCGCTCGACGGCAAGCTTGCCGACCTGTCCGACCCGATCGCGCACGATGCCAAAATCGAGTTTCTCACCCGCGACGATCCACGCGCGCTCGAGCTCATTCGCCACGACGCCGCGCACGTGCTCGCCGAAGCGGTGCAAACTTTATGGCCGGGCACCCAGGTGACCATCGGGCCGGTGATCGAGAATGGCTTCTATTACGATTTCTTTCGCAACGAGCCATTCACGCTGGAAGATTTTGCGACAATCGAAAAGAAGATGCGCGAAATCATTGCACGCGACAAACCGTTCACCAAGGAAATCCTGCCACGCGACCAAGCCAAAAAGATTTTTCGCGACAAAGGCGAGCTGTTCAAGGTCGAGCTCATCGACGCCATCCCGGAAGATCAGCAAATCAAGATCTACAAGCAAGGCGACTGGTTCGATCTTTGCCGCGGTCCGCACATGACCTCGACCGGCAAGGTCGGCAATGCGTTCAAGCTGATGAAAGTCGCCGGCGCTTATTGGCGCGGCGATTCCGACCGCGAAATGCTCTCACGCATTTACGGCACCGCGTTCGCCAAGCAGGAAGAGCTCGACGCGTATCTGAAGCAGATCGAGGAAGCCGAGAAGCGCGACCATCGCAAGCTCGGCCGCGAAATGGATCTGTTTCATTTCCAGGAAGAAGCGCCGGGCTCGGTGTTCTGGCATCCCAAGGGCTGGACCTTGTTCCAGACGCTGGAAAACTATATCCGCCGCCGCCAGGACGATGCCGGCTATGCCGAGGTCAATGCGCCAGAGCTGATCGATTCGTCGCTGTGGGTTGCGTCAGGCCACATGGCAACGTTCCGCGATTCGATGTTTCTGATCGAGCCGCGCGAGGAGGACGAGCGCACCTTCGTGGTCAAGCCGATGAACTGCCCGGGCCATATCCAGATCTTCAAGAACGGCTTGAAGTCCTATCGCGATCTGCCGTTCAAGATTTGCGAATTCGGCAAAGTGCATCGGTTCGAGCCGTCCGGCGCCCTGCACGGCCTGATGCGGGTGCGCGCCTTCACCCAAGACGATGCGCATATTTTTATTACCGAGGAACAGATCGCCGCGGAGGTGATCAAGGTCAACGACCTGATCTTGAGCATCTATGCGGATTTCGGCTTCGACGATGTGACGATCAAATTCTCCGACCGGCCGGCAAAACGCATCGGCGAGGATGCGGTGTGGGACAAGGCGGAGGCTGCGCTGAAGAAGGCGCTTGAAGCCTCAAGCCGGCCATGGACCTTGAACAAAGGCGAAGGCGCCTTTTATGGACCGAAGCTGGAATATGTGTTGCGCGACGCGATCGGCCGCGACTGGCAATGCGGCACGGTTCAGGTCGACCTCAACATGCCGGGACGGCTTGGCGCGTTCTACATCGACGAACATTCGAACAAGGTCACGCCGGTGATGCTGCATCGCGCGATGTTCGGATCGCTCGAGCGATTCACCGGCATCATGCTGGAACATTTCGCCGGCCATTTGCCGCTGTGGCTGTCGCCCGTCCAAGCGGTGGTCGCCACCATTACCTCGGATGCCGACGATTATGCGCGCGAAGGGCTCGAGAAGGCGCGCCGCGCGGGACTGCGCGTCGAGGGCGACCTGCGCAACGAGAAAATCAATTACAAAGTGCGCGAGCACTCGCTGGCGAAAATCCCGGCGCTTCTTGTCGTCGGCAAAAAGGAAGCCGCCGAGGGTACGGTTTCGATCCGGCGGCTCGGCAGCGATAGCCAGCACGTGATGGGACTGGACGCGGCGCTCGCCGCGCTGGCGCAAGAAGCGGTGCCGCCCGACGTGGCGCGGATCAAGAAGGCGGCGTGAGCCCCCTGCCCTCTGTGAGGGTAATCTGGCAGACAATTCTCGCTCAGCGCGTCAGCACTTCGACTTCGCGATCGACGCCGGTGATGACTTTGAAGTCGCGCTGATAGGTTCTGCCCTCGTTGCGCGCGATGATGTGATAATCGCCTTCGGCCAGCACCAGGCGGGGAAAAGCGCCGATCGATTCTTTGATCACGTCGCCGCCGGGCGTCGAGACCGTCCATTGGGTATTGGCAAGCGCCTCGCCGCTGGGATTGTTGACGAGCTTAAGCGTGATGATGGCGGCGCGATGCGTCACCACGATATCGGTGAGCTTGCCCACATCGACATGCACATCGGAACGGACGACGGAATTGCCGTCGCCGTAATTCGAGACGATGTAGTAGGTGCCTTCAGGAAGCAGCACCACGTCCCCGCTCTGCACATTCTGCGCGATCGGCCGGCGCTCGCTCGCATTGAACTGGCTCCCGGTAAAGATCTCAAACGTTATATGGCCGAGCGGGATGCGGACGTCGCCGACGCGGCCTTCGAGCCGGATGCCGCCAGCCGGAATATCGAACACTTCGCGCACCGTGTCGGCGCGCAATTGAATGGTCTTGGCGGCGCTGGCGAGCCCAAGACTCGCATGCACGACGTAATTGCCTGGCGGCAGCGTGAATGTCGGCGCCGCGCCGCGATCTTCCTTGATCAGCCGGAAATTGCCGGGCGAGTCGGGTTTCACCGCATAGATGCGCCAGATAAGCCCGGCGCTGATCGGCGCGGCATTTTGGCCGTAACGGGCGGCGAC
>JBASAH010000515.1:0-20756 GCA_049650505.1 Xanthobacteraceae bacterium | reverse complement strand
GCTGGGGTGTGATCCGGCCGGGCAGCGTTGCCGCGGCGCCGGCGCCCGCAGCGGCGGCGCGCTAGAGCGTAGTTGCTCCAAATTGAATCGACCGGTGCTCTAGCATGTCGGAGATCGATTGGAATGATATGACCGAGGCCGCGCCGGCGGTGGTCGCGGCGATCACCATGCCGCTCACCTATTCGATCGCGACCGGCATCGGGCCCGGCTTTATCACCTACGCATTGGCGAAGCTGATTGCCGGAAGGTTTGCCGAGGCCAAACCGGCGGTGCTGGTGCTGGCGCTCGTTTTCGCCGTCAAATTTGCGATCGGCTAGCAGACGGTACCGTCAACCCGCCAGCGCTTTCTTGAGCGCCAGAAAGTCCCGCCAGGCGAAACGCTTCTGCAATGGGCTGCGCAGCAAAAAGGCGGGATGGAAAGTTGCCAGCGCGCGAATTTCACGGCAGCCAGTTTGGTAGGAGAACCACCGTCCCCGCGAACGCGTGATGCCGTCCTTGATGCCGAGCAAAGTCTGCATCGCCGGCCCGCCGAGACATACCAAAATGTCCGGATCGGCGAGTTCGATCTGGCGGCGGATGAACGGCAAGCAGATGGCGGTTTCCTGCGGCGTCGGCGTGCGGTTGCCCGGCGGCCGCCACGGGACCACATTGGCGATGTAAGCGGATGTGCGATCGAGACCGATCGCCGCCATCATGCGGTCGAGCAATTTGCCGGAACGACCGACGAACGGACGGCCGACAATATCTTCATCGTAGCCCGGCGCTTCGCCGACGAACATGACGTGGCTTTGTGGATCGCCATCGGCAAACACAAGCTGCGTCGCGGTTGCCCGGAGCGCGCAGCCTTCGAAAGTCGCAAGCAGGGCCCGCAATTCATCGAGCGTTTTTGCATTCCTTGCCGCTTCGCGGGCGGCCATCACCGCGGCTTCAGGTGGCGGCGGAGAACTGACTGGTGCCGGCTTTTGCCGGAGCGGTGACTGCGCCAGCGCCAGCGGCGATTCGCTTGCCGGGGGCCGTGTTCTTGGTTCGAGCGGGGTAGCGCTCGCATTGAGAGGCCGGGAGAGATCATCCGCCATCCGGTTGATCGGCGCCTCGCCAAGAAACGCGTCAACACCGGCGTCGAGATAAAACGCAATCAGTTCGCGCGCGGCTTTACGTCCGGGAATCATTCGGCGGTTTCGATCAAGCGATGTATCGCGGTTAGCGGCACGGCGAGAGGGTGGCGCAAGGGGTGGCGATTGTCAGCGCGTCAGATTCGTGAACAATCGGAGCTTACCGTCTCGGATTGAAGAGCAGGCTCAGAATACACATGAATACATCGGAGCTTCCGCCCCGTGAAGCGATGGAATTCGACACCGTTATCGTCGGTGCGGGGCCGGCGGGGCTTGCCGCCGCAATCCGGCTCAAACAGCTCGCGCCGGAACGCTCCGTCGTCATCGTGGAGAAGGGTTCCGAGGTCGGCGCCCATATACTCTCCGGCGCGGTGATCGATCCGATCGGGCTCGACCGCCTCATTCCCGAATGGCGCAACGAGGACACGCCGATCAAGACCGCGGTCACGGCCGATCGGTTCTACGTCCTCGGCGCCTCCGGCGCATTGCGGCTGCCGACCGCTTTGATGCCGCCGCTCATGAGCAATCATGGCAACTTCATCGTCTCGCTCGGCGAAGTCTGCCGTTATCTGGCGCGCAAAGCGGAAGCGCTCGGTGTCGAGATTTATCCCGGCTTTGCCGCAACCGAGACGTTGTTGGAAAACGGCGCGGTCGCCGGGATCGCCACCGGCGACATGGGCGTCGGCAAGGACGGCTATCACAAGTCGGGATTTGCCCGCGGCATGGAGTTGCGCGGCAAATATACTTTGTTCGCCGAAGGCGCGCGCGGCAGCCTGTCGAAAGCGCTGATCGAGCGCTTCGGTCTGCGGCAAGATCGCGAGCCGCAAAAATTTGGCATCGGTCTCAAAGAGCTTTGGCAGGTCGCGTCCGACAAGCACCGCCCGGGACTTGTACAGCATACGCTCGGCTGGCCGCTCGACAACCGCACGGGCGGCGGCTCATTCATCTACCACTTCGGCGACAACCTCGTTGCAGTCGGGTTTGTCGTGCATCTCAACTACCGCAATCCGTATCTTGCGCCCTTCGAGGAATTTCAGCGGTTCAAGACCCATCCACTGGTCAGAGATACGTTCAATGGTGGCAAGCGGATTTGTTATGGCGCTCGCGCCATTACCGAGGGCGGCTGGCAATCGGTGCCGAAGCTCGTTTTTCCCGGCGGCGCGCTAATCGGCTGCGCGGCCGGCTTCGTCAACGTGCCGCGCATCAAGGGTACGCATAATGCCATGCTATCCGGAATGCTGGCGGCCGAGAACGTTGCCGCGGCTCTGGCCGAAGGCCGCGCCAATGACGAGCTTCCCGGCTATGAACAATCCTGGCGGTCCTCTCCGATCGGCCGCGATCTCTGGCGGGTGCGCAATGCCAAGCCGTTATGGTCCAAGCTCGGCACCTTGGCCGGTGTCGCGCTCGGCGGACTGGACATGTGGACCAATATGCTCGGCCTATCGGTGTTCGGCACTCTAAAGCACGGCAAGCCCGATTACGCGACGCTCGAGCCGGCGGCGAAATGCCGGCCGATTGCTTATCCGAAACCCGATGACCGGCTCACCTTTGATCGGCTGTCGTCGGTCTATCTGTCAAATACAAACCATAAGGAAGACCAGCAGGTACATTTATTGGTGTGCGACGATGCTTTGCAAAAATCATCGGAGCACGACATCTATGCCGGACCTTCGGCACGTTACTGCCCGGCGGCCGTTTATGAATGGGTTGAGGAGGCCGGCCAGCCGCGCTTCGTGATTAACGCGCAGAACTGCGTTCACTGCAAAACCTGTGACATCAAAGACCCGAACCAAAACATAACTTGGGTTCCGCCCGAAGGCGGGGGCGGGCCGAATTATCCGAATATGTGACATGCCATTCTGCCGCGGCTGGGCACGACCGCGGGGCGGCCCCGGCAACGTGAAGCGGGGTAATACCTCCTCTATGCCCTGCTCTTCCGCAGCTAGGCGTATAGCACTCGCGCCCGCCCCGATTTTGCCGTCGTTCGGGCCTAGGCAGCCATTCGGCTCGAGAATACCGCTGCCGAGCTTGTGTGCTTGCGAGCTTTGGGCAAAAAGTACATTCTCGCGACGACCGAGCACGACAGGCGCGCCCGACTCCCGTTTCGCCGGTCCTTAAGTTCGCAATGGAGAAATCGTGATTCACCCGCTGCTGTCGCGGCATGCCGTCATCCTCGGCATTGCCTTAGCTTTGTGCTTTCCCTCCTTCGCCGCGCCGGTGCCGGCACAGCAGCTGGCGCCTGAAAATGCCGCCGGCAGCTATTTGGCGGCGCGCCATGCCGGCGCCGAACGAGATTCCGCCCGGGCCGCGGCCTATTACCGCGACGTGCTTAAGCTCGATCCGCGCAATCCGGATCTGCTCAGCCGCACCTTTCTCTCAGTGTTGACGGAGGGCAATGTCGAAGAGGCGAGCAAGCTTGGCGAGCGCCTACTCGCTTTGGACCGCAACGATCGTATTTCACGTCTTGTAGTCGGCGTGCGCGATCTCAAGCAGAAACGCTACGCCTCGGCGCGCCAAAACATGGCGCAGTCGGTCCGCGGTCCGGTCACCGATCTGACGGCGGCGCTGTTGTCGGCCTGGGCGCAAGCCGGTGCCGGCGATAGCCGTGGCGCGGTCGAGACTCTGGACAAGCTGTCCGGACCGGATTGGTACGGTATTTTCAAGGATCTGCATGCCGGACTCATTCTCGATCTCGCCAACGACAAAAAAGGCGCCGGCAAGCGCTTCGCCAGCGCTTACAAGTCCGACCCGCAGGCGCTGCGCACAGTGCAGGCCTACGGGCGTTATCTGTCGCGCACCGGCAGTAAAGACGAAGGGCTGAAGATCTACAGCGACTTCGCCAAAGTGCTGCCGGATCATCCGGTGGTCGGTCAGGAAGTTCGCGAGATATCCACGGGTTCGAAGCTGCCGCCGCTGATCGATTCGCCGCACGCTGGCGCCGCCGAAGCGCTTTATGGACTCGGCGCCTCAATCGGCCGTCGAGGCGGTGAGGATCTCGCACTGATCTACCTTCAGCTTGCGCTCTATCTCGAGCCGGCGCATCCGTTGGCGCTGCTTTCGCTCGGCGATCTCTATGAGCAGATCAAAAAGCCGGACCTCGCAATCAAGGCCTATGAGCGAATTCCGGCGAGTTCGGTGCTCGCGCGCAACGCGCAAATCCAGATGGCGGTAGATCTCGATGCGCTCGAGCGCACCGAGGAGGCCAAGAAGCTTCTCGCACGCGTGATTGCCGAGCGTCCCAGGGACACCGAAGCGATCGTCGAGCTCGGCAACATCCAACGCGCCCGCAAGAATTTCGCCGACTGCGCGGACACCTACGGTAAGGCAATCGATACCGTGCCCAACCCGGAGAAATCCAATTGGGTGATGTTCTACTTCCGCGGCATTTGTTACGAGCGCTCGCACCAGTGGCCGGCCGCTGAAACCGACATGAAGAAGGCGCTCAGCCTTTATCCGGATCAGCCGCTTGTACTCAATTATCTCGGCTATTCATGGGTCGACCAGGGCGTCCATATGGACGAGGGGATGGACATGATCCGCCGCGCCGTCGAGCAGCGGCCCGACGATGGCTATATCGTCGATTCGCTCGGTTGGGCCTATTACCGGATCGGCAATTACGACGAGGCAGTAAAAAATCTCGAGCGCGCCGTGGAGCTCAAGCCGGAGGATCCGACCATCAATGATCATCTCGGCGATGCCTATTGGCGGATCGGGCGCACGCTCGAAGCGCATTTCCAATGGTCGCATGCCAAGGATCTCAATCCGGATCCTGAAGAACTGCCGAAGATCGAGGCCAAGCTGAAAGAGGGACTGCGCGCCGAGACGTCCTCTGCAGCCTCTGCCGCAGCCGCCGACAAGCCGAGCTCTGCGGCCGATGCCGAGAAGGCAAAAAAATCGGGCGATGGTGGCTAAAGCGAAATGGTTTTAGGTTGAATCGTCATTTCGCTTTCGCTTATTGTTTGAGCATGATTTTTTCCCAAAACCGGTTCCCACTTTTCGGGATCATGCTTTAAGCCACGTCCTTGCCCCTCGACCTCGTCGCCAGCGCGCCGGCCAAAGTCAATCTCACGCTGCGCGTGATCGGCCGCCGCGCCGATGGTTATCACGACATTGAAAGCGTGGTGGCATTCGCCGACCTGTGCGATCGGCTATCGTTGACGCCGACTGATGAGCTTGCGTTGGCGGTCGTTGGGCCGGGCGCGGGACAGACCGGAGCAGACGCCGAAAATCTTGTGCTGAAAGCCGGCCGCGCGCTCGCCGCGCGCGTAGCGGGCATCAAATTGGGCGCGTTTCGTCTGGAAAAGAACATACCGATTGCGGCTGGACTGGGCGGCGGTTCGGCAGACGCTGCTGCGGCGCTTCGGCTGTTGGCGGAGATCAACAATCTTGCGACCGACGACCCGCGGCTTATAGAGGCGGCCGGTGCGACCGGCGCTGACGTGCCGGTCTGCCTCGATCCACGCCCGCGGCTAATGCGCGGTATTGGCGATATCCTGTCGGCGCCGCTTCCGCTTCCGCGTCTCTCTGCCGTTCTGGCCAATCCCGGCGTCGCGCTGTCGACCAAGTTAGTATTTTCCGGTTGGACGCACTCAGCACATCCGGCCCAGCCATTAGACCCGGCCGTATTGGCGATGATGCAGAACGAGGAGCAGCTCCTTGACTGGCTCGCGGGTCAGCCCAACGATCTGGAGGCGCCTGCTATCGCGCTAGCGCCGGCCATCGCCGAGGTCCTTGCCGCGTTGCGCATTCTTCCCAGTTGCCGCCTCGCCCGCATGTCGGGTTCGGGTGCGACGTGCTTTGCCTTGTTTTCTTCAGCCGCGCAAAGCGCAGCGGCGGCGGAAATCTTGCGGGCTAAGTTTCCTCAATGGTGGGTCGCCGAGACAACGCTGGGCGCTAAAGATTCCAATTGATTCGTGCTGAGCGAAAGTTCAGATCGCCGCTGCTTATTTGCTAATGCGTGCGCGCGATGCAGAAGTCGACCGTCTCGGCTAGCGCCACCTTCATTCTTGAATCGGGAAACAAGGCGAGTGCGTCGCGCGCGATTGCGCCATAGTGATGAGCGCGTCCGATCGTGTCTTCGAGCGCCCGATGCTTGATCATGAGCCCAATGGCGTGATCGAGATCGGCATCGATGGCTTCGCCGTGCTCAAGCGTACGCCGCCAGAACTCGCGTTCGGCGTCGCTGCCGCGGCGAAAAGCGAGCACGACCGGCAGAGTAATCTTACCCTCGCGAAAATCATCGCCGATATTTTTGCCGAGCCGCGATGACACGCCGCCGTAATCGAGCGCGTCGTCGACCAGTTGGAAGGTGATGCCTAAATTCATTCCGAACGAGCGGCTCGCCGCCTGCTCCGCCTTTTGACCTCCGGATAGAGCAGGGCCGACTTCGCACGCTGCAGCGAACAGCTCGGCCGTCTTGGCGCGGATCACGGCGATATATTCGTCCTCGGTGGTCGCGGTATTCTTGGCGACCGCGAGCTGCATGACCTCGCCTTCGGCGATCACCGCGGCCGCGGCGGAGAGAATTTCCAGCGCTTTGAGGCTGCCGACCTCGACCATCATCTTGAACGCCTGGCCAAGCAGAAAGTCGCCGACCAGCACGCTCGCCTCGTTGCCCCACAGCATGCGCGCGGCGAGCCGGCCGCGCCGCAGCTCGCTTTCATCGACTACGTCGTCGTGAAGGAGCGTAGCGGTGTGCATGAATTCGACCGCGGCCGCGAGCTTGATGTGACCGTCGCCGCCATAGCCAGCGAGGCGCGATAAAGCCAGCGTAAGCATCGGCCGCAGCCTTTTGCCGCCGGAATTGATCAGGTGATTGGCGACCTCCGGAATCATCGTCACCTCGGAGCCGGTACGCGCGATGATAGTGGCGTTGACCCGATCCATGTCGGCAGCGATGAGATCGACCAAGGGATCAATGGATGGCTCACGCGCGCTTTCAAATGGTACGATGACGGCCACGACATCATTCTCCGATGGGACGAGAACGGGCGGAAACGCTATGATCGCACGACAAGAACGAAGGTAATATCGGGCATATATAGATTTACCCGCGCGGGTCCGCCAGCGCCGATTAGATCATCCTAGCTCGACGAAAAGGAGAATTGCCCGTGCTCTGCTTCGCCTTTAGCTGCTTGCAGCAAAATCGGGCATCCCGACCGGCGGCGCGAGGAAACTGAACGTGCGCGAACTTGTCCGCACGACCGATCCAGTGCTTATCTCGGCAATCGAGGCGCTGCTCAACGGCGCACGGATCAGGCACGTCGTGGCCGATAACAATATGAGCGTATTGGAAGGGTCGATCGGCATTTTCCCGCGCCGGATCCTGGTTCGCGCCGACGAAATCCAGATGGCGCGCCGCCTGCTCGCGGACGCGGGCTTCGGCCATGAGCTTCGTCCCGATGCCAGCTGAGGCCGGCCGGGTCAGCGAAGACGCGCTCCTGGGCGGCAAAGTCATTTTGCGGCAACCAGTACGCGGCCATCGCTTCGGTCATGACGCGGTGCTGCTCGCTGCAGCAACGCCAGCGCAGGCCGGTCAACATGCAGTCGAGCTTGGTTCCGGCGTCGGTGCGGCCGGACTGGCACTGGCTTGCCGCGTTGAAGGGCTCACCGTCACGCTTGTCGAGCTTGATGCAGCGCTGGCGGCGCTCGCGAATGAAAACATTTTGCGCAACGCCTTGAAGGGGCACGCGCGCGCGGTTTGTCTCGACGTCACCGCAAGCATTGCAGAATTTGCTGCTGCCGGCCTCATACCCGGCTCGGCCGATCATGTTTTGATGAATCCGCCGTTTAACGTGCCTCAGAATGCGTCGCCCGACCGCGCACGCCAACTGGCGCGGAGCGCATCGCCCGGTATGCTCGTGCAGTGGGTGGACGCGGCGGCGCGGTTGCTGCGACCGCAAGGCATTTTAACCCTCATCTGGCGCGCCGACGGTCTCGCCGACGTCCTCGCCGCACTGACCGACAAGTTCGGTGCGATCGCGATCCTGCCAGTTCATCCCAAGCCAGGCGCCGCTGCGATTCGCGTATTGGTGAGCGCAACAAAGGGGAGCAAAGGGTCGCTAGTCTTGCTACCCGAATTTATACTTGCCGAAACCGACAACAAACCCAGCGCTCAAGCCGAAGCCGTGTTGCGCGATGGCGCGGCGCTCGATTTGATAACACCCTGAGCGGTGTCCGCGACACCTGGCCGATCAAGGATTCAGCGCAGTGCTGCTCAAGGCTTAGGCATTACGCGGGCACTGAATCGGCTGGCGCCGCCGCCTTTTGCTTCGATTCAATACGAATGGGAATGTACGAAACAGCAACAAACACGCTGACAATCATCAGAAGGAAGTAGATCTTCATTGGCCCGTCGCCTCCGCCGCAGCTGAGTGGCATCCCCACTTCAAGCAAGAAGCGTTCCACCGCGTTAACAAACGGTTACTTGAGGGCTCCCTCAAGCCAACATATTTGGACACCATGACCGATCGCTCCACGAACGATGGTTCCACCACCGATGGCTCGACCGCAGCGAGCATTCGCGAGATTTGCAGCCGCGCGCTTGGCGGCTTGCAGATGCTCGTTCCGCAACGTTTCCGCCGCGACCGTCCGATCGTGCCGATTGTGCGGCTTACCGGAATTGTTGGCTTTTCCACCCCACTACGCCCCGGACTAACGCTTGCCAGTGTTGCGCGCACCCTCGATCGCGCTTTCGCCATTGGTCACGCCGCCGCGGTCGCGCTCGTCATCAATTCACCCGGTGGATCGGCCGTCCAATCGCACCTGATCTTCCGCCGCATCCGCCAACTGGCCGAGCAGCATAACCGCCGCGTCATAGGCTTCATCGAAGACGCTGGCGCGTCAGGTGGCTACATGATCGCCTGCGCCGCGGACGAAATTGTGGCGGATCAGCATTCGATCGTCGGGTCGATCGGTGTCGTCGGCGGCTCGTTCGGCTTCGATAAGCTGATCGCCAAGCTTGGCGTCGAACGGCGGCTCTATACGTCGGGCGAACACAAAGCGATGCTCGATCCGTTTTTGCCGGAAAATCCGGATGACGTGGACCGGCTGAAAAAACTGCAGCGCGAAATCCACGACGATTTCATTGCACTGGTGAAATCGCGGCGCGCCGGTAAGCTTGTCGGGCCCCAAGACGATCTTTTTTCAGGCGCATATTGGACCGGACGGCGGGCGTTGGAACTCGGCCTGGTTGACGCGATCGGCGATCTCCGCAGCGTTTTGCGCGAACGATTCGGCGACAAAGTCGTTACGCCTCTGGTGTCGGCCGAACGCGGCTGGTTGGGCCGGCGTCTTCTTGGCGCGGGTACGCGGGAAACGTCGTCAGCGGCGCAGTTCGGTTTCGCCGAGGACGTAATTTCCGCGCTTGAAGCGCGCGCCATCTGGGCGCGTTACGGTTTCTAAAACCACTGGCCGTTTCGCACGAGATCGTGCAGAATCGGGTCAGGAGAGCAAAGCAATGCCGCCACTTGTGGTTTTCGCGCTAGGAGTGATGGGAGCCGCAGTGCTCGCACGCTGGTGCGTCAAGGAAGTGCAGCGCGTCAATGCCGAGCTTGACGAAATGCGCGGCAAAGCTTCGGTCGAGCCACACGACCGCACCGCGATGCCGAAGTTAAAGCCCGATCCAAAGACCGGCGAATACCGGCCGGGTTGATCACAGCTATTGCGTCTCCTTGATCCCGTGGTCGCGGACCACGCGCCCCCATTTGTCGTATTCGGCACGAAGAAATTTCCCGAGCGCGTCGGGCGTACCGCCGACCGGCACGGCGCCTGATTTGACGATTTTGCCGCGCACGTCCGGGTCTTGTAGCGCGGCATTCACAGCATCGTTGAGCTTCTTGATCAACGCGGGCGCAGTCTTGGCCGGCGCAAGCAGCGCATACCAGTTCGACGCATCGGTATTTGGATAACCTTGCTCGGCGAGCGTCGCGACTGCGGGAATAATTTCATTGCGTTTATCGGCCGCTGCGCCAATCGGCACGATGCTGCCGGCTTCGATCTGCGCGATGAGCACGGGAAGGTCAGCCGCCAGCACCTGCACTTGGCCGCCCAGAAGGTCGGTGAGCGCCGGCGCGGCGCCGCGATAAGGCACGTGCAGAAATTTTACGTTTGCCGCATCGGCAAGGAGTTCCTGCGCCAGATGCGTCGTCGAGCCAATGCCGGTTGAGCCGAACGGAATGGCACCGGGTTTTTGCTTGGCCAGCGCCACAAGTTCTGTCGCGGTCTCGACCCCCATTTTGGGGCTGACAACCAAGACCGTGGTGTTAGTCACCACCTCGGCAATCGGGGCGAAGTCGCGCAATGAATCGTAGGGAATATTCGCCATGATATGCGGCGAAATACTCACCGCACCCGCGGTGGTGAGAAACAGCGAATTGCCGTCCGGATCGGACTTGGCGATGGTATCGGCGCCCACTGTGCCGTTGGCGCCCGGCTTATTCTCGATATAGACACGCTGCCCGAGCAATGCCGACATTTTATCGGCCACGAGACGACCGACGAAATCGGTTGGCCCGCCGGGCGGAAAAGCGATCACCACACGGATCGGCCGCGTCGGAAAATCCTGCGCCTGCGCAAGCCCGGCCATGCCGGCACTTTGAGCTGCGACGAGCGCCAGTAGCGCGGCGGCGCCGAGCATGTTGCGAACTGGGCCCACCTAACCCTCCATTTTCAATCGGCGAAATCTGAAATCAGGTATCAGGAATCGGATATCAAGTCTCGATTGCGGCGCCCGATATGGCCTTGTGGCGACTTGACCTTGCCGCAGCCTTCCACCAACAACGGAGCCTAATGACGCAGCCGTCGAACGAAGATCTGCCGCTCCATATGCGGCCCGAACGGTCGTTCCAGGGCCTTATTCTTGCTCTGCAGCGCTATTGGGCCGACTGGGGCTGCGTCATCCTGCAGCCCTACGACATGGAAGTGGGCGCCGGCACCTTCCACCCGGCGACCACGTTGCGGGCGCTCGGGCCGAAGCCATGGAATGCGGCCTATGTCCAGCCGTCGCGCCGGCCCAAAGACGGCCGCTACGGCGAAAACCCCAATCGGCTGCAGCATTATTATCAGCTGCAAGTGATCCTCAAGCCATCGCCCGACGATCTGCAGGAGCTTTATCTCAAATCGCTTTACGCGATCGGGATCGATCCCAAGCTGCACGACATCCGCTTCGTTGAAGACGACTGGGAAAGCCCGACGCTTGGCGCTTGGGGTCTCGGCTGGGAATGCTGGTGCGATGGCATGGAGGTCTCGCAGTTTACCTATTTCCAGCAAGTGGCGGGCTTCGAATGCGCGCCGGTTTCGGGCGAGCTGACTTATGGTCTCGAACGGCTGGCGATGTATGTGCAGGGGGTCGAGAACGTTTTCGAGCTAAACTTCAACGGCGGTGACGGCGCAAAGAAGGTGACCTATGGCGACGTCTTCCTGCAGGCGGAGCAAGAATATTCGCGGCATAATTTCGAATATGCCGACGCCGGTATGCTGTTCGAGCAATTTCGCATGGCCGAGGCGGCGTGCCGGAACTATCTCGAAGCCGGCTGGTCTGGCGATGGCGAGGGAACCAGCAATCGAGCGAGCAATCGCAGCCGGCATCTGATGGCGTTGCCGGCCTACGATCAATGCATCAAGGCGAGCCACATTTTCAATCTGCTTGATGCGCGCGGCGTGATTTCGGTGACCGAGCGGCAAAGTTACATTCTGCGGGTGCGCGAACTCGCCAAGGCTTGCGGCGAAGCGTGGCTCGCAACCGAAGGGGGAGGGATAAGCGCATGACCGAAACGAGTGCAATGCCCGAGATCGGCGGCCGGCGGCCCATTCCGATCGCGGTTGAAGCCGGCAAGAGCTATTGGTGGTGCGCCTGCGGGCGCTCCAAGTCGCAGCCGTTTTGCGACGGCTCGCACAAGGGCACAGGTTTTACGCCGGTCGAATACAAGCCGGCGGCCGCCGAAGAGGCCTGGTTCTGCGCCTGCAAACGCTCGGGCAAGAAACCGATGTGCGACGGCAGCCATAAAAGGCTTTGATGAATTTGTCCGATGCCTGATCTGTTGCTCGAACTTTTCTCGGAGGAAATTCCCGCGCGCATGCAAGCGCGGGCGGCAGAGGATTTGCGCAAAGCGGTTACCGATCGGCTGGTCGATGCCGGCCTCCTCTATGACGGCGCCAAGACGTTCGTGACGCCACGACGGCTTGCACTCGCCGTGCAGGGCGTGCCGGTGCGTCAGCCCGATCGGCGTGAGGAGAAAAAAGGTCCGCGCGTCGGCGCGCCCGAGTCCGCGATCGCCGGATTCCTCAAAGCCGCCGGGCTCAAATCGCTCGCCGAGGCCAAAGTGCAACCCGACAAGAGGGGCGATTTTTATGTCGCCGTGGTCGAGAAACCCGGCCGCGCCGCGCTCGATGTGATCAGTGAAATCTTGCCGGAGGTCATCAAGTCCTTTCCCTGGCCGAAGTCGATGCGTTGGGGTCCGCAGTCCAAAGACGCCGGCGCGCTGCGCTGGGTGCGGCCGCTGCACTCAATTCTCGCCACCTTCGGGCCGGAGACCGAGGAACCGGACATTGTGCCGTTCACGGTCGATGGCATGACGGCCGGCAACTTAACCCGCGGCCATCGCTTTCTTGCCCCGGACGCTTTCACCGTGCGCCGCCTCGCCGATTACACGGCAAAGCTCGACAAGGCCAAAGTGGTGCTCGATCCCGAGCGGCGGCGCAGCATCATCCTCACCGAAGCAAAGCAGCTCGCCTTCGCGCAAGGGCTCGAATTGGTCGAAGACGAGGGCCTGCTCGCCGAAACGGCGGGGCTGGTCGAATGGCCGGTCGTTCTTATGGGCGCGTTCGATCAAAGCTTCTTGCAGATACCGGAAGAAGTCATTCGCGCCACCATCCGCAACAACCAGAAATGCTTTGTGCTGCGCGACGCCACCCATGCCAAACTGGTCAACCAGTTCCTCTTGGTCGCTAACCTCGAAGCCGAGGACGGCGGCCAGGCGATCGTCGCCGGCAACGAGCGAGTGATCCGGGCCCGGCTCTCGGATGCGCGGTTTTTCTACCAAACCGATTTAAAGACCAAGCTTGAAGATCGGCTGCCAAGCTTCACGAACATCATTTTCCACGAGAAGTTGGGCAGCCAGGCCGAGCGCATTGAACGCATTGAACGATTGGCCGGAGAATTAGCGCCCCTCGTCGGCGCCGATGAGAAAAAAGCAAAACGCGCGGCGCGACTGTGTAAGGCCGACCTGCTCACGGAAATGGTCGGCGAATTTCCCGAACTGCAAGGCACGATGGGGAAATACTACGCGCAGGCGCAGGGCGAGGACGAGGCGGTCGCGCATGCAATCGAGGATCACTATCGGCCGAAGGGCCCGGACGATCTGGTGCCAAGCGATCCGGTAGCGGTCGCTGTGGCGCTCGCGGATAAGCTCGACGCGCTGGTGGGCTTCTGGGCGATCGGCGAGAAGCCGACCGGGAGTAAGGACGCATTCGCTCTGCGCCGGGCCGCGTTGGGGGTCATCCGAATCGTTCTCGATAACAAAATTCGGCTTTCCTTGATCAACGCGATGAAATCTGCAACCGCCAGGCTGTTCGCCGCCGGAGCGCTCGATCTTGTAAATCGGAGCCAGTTACCGGCCGATCTACTCGCTTTCTTCGCCGACCGACTGAAGGTGCAGCTGCGCGAGCAGGGCGCGCGGCACGACCTCGTTGACGCGGTATTTGTGCTGGAAGGTCAGGACGACCTTTTGCTGATCGTGCGCCGCGTCGAGGCCTTGGCACAATTCCTCGACAGCGAGGACGGCAAGAATCTGCTCGCCGGCTACAAACGCGCCACCAATATTATCCGCATCGAAGAGAAGAAGGACGGCCGGCAATATACCGGGGCGCCGCAACCGAAGCTGTACCAGCAAGCGGAGGAAAAAGCGCTGGCGCAAACAATCAATGCCGCCAAGATCGAGGCCGCCCGCGCAGTGCAGAAAGAGGATTTCGCTGCTGCCATGCGCGCCATGGCAAAGCTGCGGCCGAGCGTTGACACGTTCTTCGACAAGGTGACGGTGAACGTCGAAGACAAGGCGCTGCGCGAGAACAGGCTCAAACTGCTCAACGAAATTCGCGAAGCGACACGCGCTGTGGCCGATTTCTCCAAAATCGAGGGCTGATCATTTCCCTCCCCTCAACGGAATCGCGTGGCTGACGGTTTTGCGCCCTCTCCCGCAGGGGGAGAGGGCGCGGCGACGACGCTGTCTAATCCATGGTAGAACCGAACGGCGGCTTGGGCGTTGAGTGTTTGTTGATTTCCGCCCGCGTTCCGCCACGCTGTTTGCGCCTTATTTCATTCCATCTTCGAGGGAGATCATGATCATCACCGCCGCCGAAATATCACCCATCGTCGCTCTCATTGCCGGCATTCTCATCCTGATCATTCCGCGGCTGTTGAATATCATCGTCGCGGTGTACTTGATCGTTGAGGGGCTGGTCGGGCTCAATGCAGTCCATCATTTCCTTCACTGAAGGGCATCAGATGCGCAGTTGCGCCACGCGCCAAGAACTGCAATCTACGCCGGAACCTCCGCATGCATGATGTCATGGCCAAATCGCGCGCAAAAATCTCGCCGCAGCCGATGAGAAGATCGCTGGCGCGGAGCGCGACCAAAGTCGCGCGGAAGTCTGCCGCTGCAAAAGCCGCCAAGGGTAAATGGGTCTATGCCTTTGGCGGCGGCAAGGCGGAAGGCCGCGCTTCGATGCGTAACCTTCTCGGCGGCAAAGGCGCCGGTCTCGCCGAGATGGCGCAACTCGGCCTGCCGGTGCCGCCCGGTTTCACGATCACAACCGAGGTCTGCACTTATTTTTATCAGCACGGCAAAAGCTATCCGAAAGATTTGCAGCGGCAGGTCGATGCCGCGCTCGTGGAGGTCGGCCGCGTCACCGGAAAGAAGTTCGGCGACCGTGAAAATCCGCTCCTCGTCTCCGTGCGCTCCGGCGCCCGTGCATCGATGCCCGGCATGATGGACACCGTGCTCAATCTCGGGCTCAACGACGTGACGGTTAACGCGCTCGCGGCCAAGTCCGGCGATCGCCGCTTCGCGTTAGACAGTTATCGGCGCTTCATCACCATGTATTCCGACGTCGTGCTGGGTATCGAGCATCATCATTTCGAGGAAATTCTCGACGATCACAAACACCGTAGCGGCTACACACTCGACACCGACCTTGATGCCGACGACCTGGAACAACTCGTCGCCGAATACAAAGCGCGAGTGCAAGAAGAGCGCGGCGAGCCGTTTCCGCAGGACCCAAACGCGCAATTGTGGGGCGCAATTGGCGCGGTGTTCGGATCGTGGATGAATCAACGCGCCATTACTTATCGCCGGCTGCACAGCATTCCCGAAAGCTGGGGCACCGCGGTCAATGTGCAGGCCATGGTTTTCGGCAATATGGGCGAGACCTCGGCAACTGGCGTCGCTTTCACCCGGAATCCGTCTACCGGCGAGAAAAAGCTTTACGGCGAATATCTGATCAACGCCCAAGGCGAGGACGTCGTCGCTGGCATCCGCACACCGCAGGAAATTACCGAGGCCGCGCGCAAAGCGGCAAGCTCCGACAAGCCGTCGATGGAAAAAGCGCTGCCTGAGGCTTTTGCCGCGCTTAAGCGCATCCAAAGCAGCCTCGAGCGCCACTATCGCGACATGCAGGACCTCGAATTCACAGTCGAGCAAGGCAAGCTGTGGATGCTGCAGACCAGAAGCGGCAAACGTACCGCACAGGCGGCGCTGCGCATTGCGGTCGATTTGGCTCGGGAAAAGCTGATCGGCAAAAAAGAGGCGGTCAAACGCATCGATGCCGCCGCGCTCGATCAGCTCCTGCATCCGACGATCGATCCAAAAGCCGAACGCAAGATCATCGCCACCGGCTTGCCGGCGTCGCCCGGGGCCGCATGCGGCGAGATCGTATTTTCGTCCGACGAGGCCGAGGCGCTTAAAAGTGCGGGCCGCAAAGTTATTCTGGTGCGGGTCGAAACTTCGCCGGAGGATATCCACGGCATGCATGCCGCCGAAGGGATTTTGACGACGCGCGGCGGCATGACCTCGCACGCTGCGGTGGTCGCCCGCGGCATGGGCAAGCCATGCGTCTCAGGCGCCGGATCGCTGCGGGTCGATTATCGCACGCAGACGTTGAGTGCCGGCGGCATAGCGCTGAAGAAAGGTGAAACGCTCACCATCGACGGATCGACCGGGCAGGTCTTGGCTGGCGCGGTGGCGATGCTCGAGCCGGTATTGGCCGGCGAATTCGCCACCATCATGAAATGGGCCGACGAATTGCGCAAATTGAAGGTGCGCGCCAACGCCGACACGCCGGCGGATGCCCGTGCCGCGATTAAGTTCGGCGCCGAAGGCATCGGCCTATGCCGCACCGAGCATATGTTTTTCGATGAGGATCGCATCCGTGCCATGCGCGAAATGATCCTTGCCGAAGACGAGGCGGCGCGGCGCGCGGCGCTAGCAAAGCTCTTGCCGATGCAGCGCAGCGATTTCCTCGCGCTGTTCAAGATCATGGGCGGCCTGCCGGTAACGATCCGGCTCCTCGATCCGCCGCTGCACGAATTTCTGCCGCACAGCGAAAAGGAGATCGCCGAAGTGGCGCAGGCCATGGGCGCCGATCCGCAACGATTAGCCGACCGCGCCCGCGAGCTGCATGAGTTCAATCCGATGCTCGGCTTCCGTGGCTGTCGGCTGGCGATAGCCTACCCTGAAATCGCGGAAATGCAGGCGCGCGCCATTTTCGAAGCAGCGGCGCAAGCCGGCCGCGAAACCGGTAAGCCGGTGGCGCCGGAAATCATGGTGCCGCTGATCGCCGGCAAACGAGAGTTCGATCTGGTTAAGGAATGCATCGATGCGACCGCGGAAAAAGTCGCCGCCGAGACCGGAGCCAAGCTTAAATATCAGGTCGGCACGATGATCGAATTGCCGCGCGCCGCGCTGAAAGCCGACGAGATCGCCGAGGCCGCGGAATTCTTCTCGTTTGGCACCAACGATCTCACGCAAACCGCATTCGGCATCAGCCGCGACGATGCGGCAAGCTTTCTGGGCATTTATACGGCCAAAGGCATTTTACCGAGCGATCCGTTCGTGTCGCTCGATCGCGACGGCGTCGGCGAATTGATCCGCATTGCCGCCGAGCGCGGCCGCAAAGTGCGGCAGAAGCTCAAGCTCGGCATTTGCGGCGAGCACGGCGGCGATCCGGCCTCGGTGGCGTTCTGTCACGAAGTCGGCCTCGATTACGTTTCGTGTTCACCATTCCGGGTACCGATTGCGCGGCTCGCAGCAGCGCAAGCCGCGCTCGGCGATTTGCCGGCGGCGGACACGTAATCGCCGGGCCGCGCGTTCGTCGCTTCGCCTCCTTAGTTAACAAATTCTCAATCCGCGACCGTCACACGCGGCAACAGCTTGGTTGGTTCGCCGGCGGGGCAACCATTATTGCGGCCGCGGCGTGCCTGAAGGCCCGCCAATCCCGCGGTTAACGCGTTCGCAAGGTTAAGCCGACAATAAATAAACCTGTCGCATTCGCGCCACTGCGGTGGCGCTTCCACAACGAAATGCGCGGGGCAAGGCGCGTGTTGGGCGCGTGTTGGCGTGAGGGGTAATGACTGCGTCGCGTATCGGAGTAACGGGCGCGTGTGGTACTGCCCGCTTCTGGTTCAGTGCGGTTTGCGCCGCGTTGATGCCGACGTCGATCGGATACCAGGATCTCGCAGCCCTGATCGCACCCGAACGTACCACGGTAACACGTTGGCATTTGATCGCGTCGCCAGTCCAGGCGGCGACATTTAGCTATACGCGCCCGATAGGCACTGCGATCCCCGAGCCGCTCGGCTTTCAACCCGTCAACCTCGACCCACGTTCGCTCGACGCTTTTTCCTGGAAAATCGACGAGCCGCTTTACGCACGTCCGGCGCGGCAGATCGAATATCCCACCGTCGAGCGAAGTCATAAAACCGATCGGCTGCCGGCGAATGTCATTGCGCCCGCCGCGGCGGCTCCGCTTTCGCCCGTCATGCCAGCGCCGGCTGACGGCGATGCACAAGCCAAGCAGGTTGCGCCTGCAAATGTTGACGCCGCGCCTGCGGCACCGGCGCCGGCCGTTTCGCAAATGAACGTGCATCAAGAGGCGGTGCCTGCTGCTGGGTCGGCCGAACCTGTTAGTGCTGCCCCGCAAGCGGAGTCGCGTCCGGCGCAGAACAATCTTTCCGGCAGCAGCAATGAGGACGATGTCGTCGTGGCCGACAAGCCGCCGGAAATTCCCGCGCCAGGCGAGACCGATGACGGACCGCGGTCGCTCGGCACTATGTCGTTCCTTGACGCCGACGCGGCCGACCGCAGTGGCGCGATTTACTTCGGCGGCAGCGTCATGGGCTCGCCCAGCAGACTGCAAAGCTGGGCGCCGGGGGCGGAGCCTATCCTAGTCTCACCGTCTGCAGAACTTGCCGCACAATCGGTTGACGCCAACATCAAACTATCGGCGCTCGAGGGCAGCGACAACGACACCGGCGCCGGCGAGTCGGTCGCCGGCAAGGACGACGCGAGCCGCTTGCAAACACCAGCGCAACGTCTCGGCCTCGAGGGTAAGACCCGCGCCAAGGCCGAAAAATGCCTGGCCGACGCGATCTATTTTGAAGCGCGCGGTGAGGTCCGCAAAGGCCAGGAAGCGGTCGCCCAAGTTGTGATGAACCGCGTGTTCTCAGGCTACTACCCGCATGATGTCTGCGGCGTCGTTTATCAGAACGCGCACCGGCATCTGGCCTGCCAGTTCACCTTTGCCTGCGAGGGCAAGGACCTCAACCGCATCGACGAGCCGGATATGTGGGAGCAGGCGAAAAGCATCGCCAAAGAAACGCTCGACGGCAAAATCTGGCTTGCCGAAGTCGGGCACGCCACCCACTACCATGCCTACTGGGTGCACCCGAGCTGGGTTCATGAAATGACACGCTTGTACAAGCTCGGCGTTCATACATTCTATCGGCCGCGTAACTGGGGCGACGGCGACGCCGAGCCGGTCTGGGGCAAGACCTCGCCGGTGGCGGGGCCGAGCGCGAGCAATGCCGATGCGCCGCTCGTCAAGCCCGAGGCCTCGAAGCCGGACTCCGCCAAAGGCCCGCAAGCGGCTGTGTCGCCCGCGCCCGCGAGCGCGAGGCTCTGACGAATTACCGCTCATTCCCGCGAAAGCGGGAATCCAGACTGACACTACGCACTGGGTCCCCGCCTTCGCGGGGACGAGCGGATCGGCGAGGCCGACGCCTCACATCGCGATATCGAGGCCAACGTCGAGATTCTGGACCGAGTGAGTGAGGGCGCCCGAGGACAAGTAATCGACGCCGGTCTCTGCAATCGCTGCCGCCGTCTCGATTGTGATACCGCCGGACGCTTCGATGACGAGCCGGCCGCTCACCATCGCGACGGCCTTGCGCATGGATTGCAGATCGAAATTGTCGATCAGCACGACGTCGGCGAGCCCAACGTCGAGCACCTCCTTGAGTTGTTCAAGCGAGTCGACTTCGATCTCGATCTTGACGAGATGCCCGGCGGCGCTTTTGGCGCGCTCCAGTACCGCTTTTATTCCGCCGGCGACGGCGATGTGATTGTCCTTGATCAGGATCGCGTCATCGAGGCCGAAACGATGATTGTAGCCGCCGCCGCAGCGCACGGCGTATTTCTCCAGTGCGCGCAGTCCGGGCGTAGTCTTGCGGGTGCAGACGATGCGCGTCTTGGTATGCGCGATGCGCGCGACGAAGGCGGCGGTGGCCGTGGCGATGCCGGACAGGTGGCCGATAAAATTTAGCGCGACGCGCTCGGCACCGAGTATTGCCCGGGCATTGCCGGAAATCGTCATCAGATTGCCGCCGCGCTGCACCGGCTCGCCATCGCGCGCATGTGGCACAACTGCGATCTGTGGCGCCAGCCGCAGGAAAGCCGCCGCGACCAGCGGTAAGCCGGCAATGACGCCGGCCTGGCGCGCGACGACCGTGGCGCGGCCCGCCAAATCTTCGGGGATAGTAGCGATCGAGGTGATGTCCCCGGCGCGGCCCAGATCTTCTTCGAGCGCGCCGGTTACTGCCGCCTCGATTTCGAGCGGCGACAGAAAAGCATCGGCGCGCAAAAGCGACATAGGAAGCGACAAAGGCGCTGTAGGGCGGGGCGGCATGCCGCGAAATTCATAGTCACTGCGGCGAATTATGGCAAACGCGCCCTCCAGATCATGCCCCGGCCGGCGCTGACGCTCCGCTGCAACGGCGGAACAGCCATGCACTGGGCGGCCCGCGAGCTGGCAATTTCCGTTTGGGACATCCAACTTCAACCCTTATGCTGCGCGGCTTTTCGAATCTCAGTTTTACCGGGGCGACATGAGCGACGTTTCGAAAACCATTCCCACTAAGACTATTGCCACCAAGACCATTACCAGCTGGCGCACGCCTGCGCTTGTCATTGGCTTTGGCAGCCTGATTGCGCTGATCGCGTTCGGGCCGCGTTCGACGCTCGGCTTTTTCCTTACCCCGCTGTCCAATGCCAATCATTGGGGCCGCGACGTATTCGCCTTTGCACTGGCCTTGCAGAACTTATTGTGGGGCGTCGGCCAGCCGCTCGGCGGGATCATCGCCGACCGGTTCGGCAG
>JBASAH010000514.1:0-3088 GCA_049650505.1 Xanthobacteraceae bacterium | reverse complement strand
GGACTGAAGTCGAGGTGCGGCGGCTGCGCTGCCTGGCCAATTGCACGCGCGGACCGAGCGCCGCCATGCGTTGCAACGGGTCATGGACGTACGTCTTCGGCGGACTCGATATCGTCAATGCCGGTGCGCTGATCGAAGGCGCAAAGCTTCTTGCCGGTGCCAGTGACGGCATTCTGCCGTGGCGCGGACGCCCCGAAATTCTCAAGCGCGCTTTGATCGCGCGCATTCCGCCAATTGATTTTGTGGAGAGCGATCTATGAACGGCGAAGTCGCCACGCGGCTCGCCCGCGTGCCCTGCACCATCGTCACCGGCTTCCTTGGCGCCGGCAAGACAACCTTGATCCGGCACGTTTTGGCCAATGCGCAAGGCCGGCGGCTTGCCGTGATCGTCAATGAATTTGGCGACGTCGGCATTGACGGCGAAATTCTCAAAGGATGCGGCGATGCCGCCTGTCCGGAAGACAATATCGTCGAACTCGCCAATGGCTGCCTGTGCTGCACCGTGGCCGACGAATTCGTGCCTGCGCTCGACGCTATTCTCGCCAAGGACGGCATCGATCATATTGTGATCGAGACTTCGGGTCTCGCCCTGCCCAAGCCGCTCGTGCAAGCATTTCATTGGCCGGCGATCAAAAATCGCGTCACGGTCGACGGCGTCGTCGTGGTCGTCGACGGCGCCGCGCTTGCCGATGGCCGCGTCGCGGCCGACCTCGATGCGCTCAAGCGCCAGCGCGCGGCCGACACCGCGCTGATGCACGATGATCCAGTCGAAGAGGTGTTCGAGGATCAAATCGCTTGCGCCGATCTCGTTGTGCTGAACAAGCGCGATCTGCTGGATGAAGACGGGCTCACCCGAGCGCGTGCGGCGATCGCGGACGCGCTGCCGCGCAGCGTCAAAGTCCTCACGGCGCGCGACGGCAAGGTCGACCAGAAGCTGCTACTTGGACTGGGGATCGGGACCGAGAGCGAAATCGAGAACCGCCGGACCCGCCACGACGCCGAGCTGGAGCATGATCACGACGATTTCGACAGCTTCGTCGTTCCGCTCGATGAGATTGTCGATCCGTCAGCGCTGGTCGCGCGTGTTGGTTCGCTGGCCGAACGCTTCGACGTGCTGCGTGTGAAGGGCTTTGCCGCGGTCGCGAACAAACCATTGCGGCTTCTGGTGCAAGCGGTCGGGGCGCGCGTGACGCATCAATTTGATCGGCCCTGGAACGGCTCCGAACAGCGGCAGGGGCGATTAGTGGTGATTGGCCTTAAAGGCCTGGACCGCGCTGCGATAACAGACGCGCTCCGCGCCTAAATTTGGTTGAGGTGAGCGATGCACCTGCTCACGACAAGTTCGACCAACCTCGACGAAATCGTCGAAGCGGTCGACCTCGGCCAGCCGCCGGGCGACATCGCGATTCTATCCTTTGCCGATAGCGATCTCGCGGCTCTTGCCGCGGCATGGCAAGCCGAACGCGCGGTGCTGCCGAGCCTGCGCTTGGCGCATTTGCGCGATTTGCGTCACCCGATGTCCGTCGATCTATGGATCGATCGCGTCGGCAGCAACGCCAAAGTGATCTTGGTTCGCCTGCTCGGCGGGCTTGATTGGTGGAAATACGGCATCGAACGGCTTTCAGTCCTGGCGCACGAACGCGGCGCCGCGCTCGCCGTGCTACCGGGCGAAGATCGCGACGATCCGCGGCTCGATGCTGCTTCGGGTCTGCCGCCGGATGAGTTGCACGCGCTGTTGCTCTATTTCCGTGAAGGCGGACTTGCCAATATGCGCGCACTTCTGCGCAGGCTGGCGCACCACGCTGGACGCACCCTGCCAACGCAGGAACCCACGGCCGTGCCACGGCTTGCCGGCTATTTGCCGGGCGAAGGCGCGCTCCCGCTCGAGCGCCTGATCCAGACGCTCGCGCCGAATAGCCCAATCGTGCCGCTTATTTTTTATCGCGCGATGCTGCTGGCCAGCGACACCGCGCCGGTCGACCAGCTGTGCGCGGCTTTGGCAAGGCGCGGCCTTGCCGCCGCGCCGCTGATCGTCACTAGTCTAAAGGACGCCGAGGTGGCGGCTTTTCTCCGCAACGCTTTCGAACAGCTCGCACCGGCAGCCATCGTCACCATGACCGGCTTTGCCGCAGGAAACGCCGGCGACGCCGTCTCCGCCCTCGATTGTCCAGGCGTTCCAGTGTTCCAGGTGGTGAGCGCCACGACCAGGCGCGCGGCCTGGCAAGACAGTCCGCGCGGATTGGGCGCGGCCGATCTGGCGATGCACGTGGTGCTTCCCGAATTGGATGGCCGGGTGCTGACCGGCATTGTCGCGTTTAAGGATACGCTCGCGCCGAGCGAGGAACTTGCTTTCACCGCGCTTGCCAGCCGCCCCGAAGCTGATCGCGTCGATCTCGCCGCGGATCGCATCGCCGCGTGGGTGAGGCTCGCGCGCCAGCCGCGTTGCGAGCGCGCCATCGCGATCCTGCTGCCGGATTATCCGGGCGCGAAAGATCGCGCCGGCTATGCGGTCGGACTCGACGTGCCGGCAAGCGTACTCGCAGCGCTGACCGACCTTGCGGCCGCCGGGTACATCGTCAACGGCGCACCGCAAACCTCGCGCGCGTTGCTCGATGGGCTTGCGCACGGCGCGGACGATGCGGTTCTCACGCTCGAAGACTATGTGCATTTGTTTGCGAACGTGCCGCGTGTCGCGGCTGAAAAAATCTACGATGCATGGGGCGATCCGGCCGACGATCCCGATATGCACGACGGCGCCTTCCGTTTTCGCGCGCAAAGGTTCGGCAATGCCCTTGTGGCGCTGCCGCCGGATCGTGGCCGCGCCTCGCAGCGGCGCGCGGATTATCACGATCCGCAATTGCCGCCGCGTCACGCCTTGGTCGCCTTCGGTCTATGGCTGCAGTATGTCATGCGTGCTGATGCGCTAATCCATATGGGCGCACACGGCACGCTGGAATGGCTGCCCGGCAAGGCGGTGGCGCTGACCGCAGCGTGCTTTCCGGAAATCGTCACCGGAGCTCTGCCGGTGATTTATCCATTCATTGTCAGCAATCCTGGTGAGGCGGCGCAAGCCAAGCGGCGCATTGCC
>JBASAH010000513.1:0-1642 GCA_049650505.1 Xanthobacteraceae bacterium | reverse complement strand
GCGGCGAGATCGGCATAGCCGCTCAAATCCAAAAAATGCCGATTGGCGTAAATGATCTGGTCGTGGCGGTATACCAGAACGCCGATCGGAATTCGATCGAGTAAAGTCTGCTCAGCGACCGTGCCGGCAGAAGGCGCAGCCGGTTTCGGCTGCTCATCGCTCGGACCTTCTATCGAATGTTCGGTCGAATATTGGCTCGGATCGTGGTCCGGATCTTGGTTCGGATCTTGGCTCGGATCTTCACTAGGTTCCTGGTTGAGCGCCGTGCTCAACACCCGGGCGAACTCCAGTTGGCTCAGCGCTTCTTGGTTTGGCGCTTCTTGATTTAGCGCTTCTTGGCTTACCGCTTCACCGCGCACTTCATTGTGCGCCTGGCTCGCTGCCGGCATATCCTCAATGATCTCGACTGGCGCGGGAGCTTGTCCGCCACGCAGCCGTGACGTCAGTTCTTGCGCCAATTCGCGAAACGCTTTGCGTTCGACCGGGCTAAGGGTCGGCGCGGTCTTTGGCTCTGCCGGCGCAGCGGGCCGAAACTGCACCACATTCGCCAGAGCCGGGTCGACGGCTGGTGGCGCCGCCGCGGCGGGTGCATCGGCGATTGCCGGTTTGTCGCCCGATTGATCGGCGACCACTGCCGAAGCGTCGCGGAGCGTCCCCTGCTCACGGTCTGCGCGCGCCTCCGCCTGACGGCCGAGATCGCGACAGACGCCGAATCCGCGATAGCCGCGAAAGTTGCGGTCGCGATCGATTATGGGGAGCCCGGAAAGTTCGATCGGCAACCGCAGATCGGATTCTCGATTGGGGCCCACCGGCCACCAAAGGGTAATGCCGCTCCAGGTTTCGCGGGTAGCTACGGCGCGGGTCACCTGATCGTTGGGATCGAGCTGGAGCGTGGCGGCGATCTCCCGCCACGGCCGCCCGAACAACGCGGCGCGCGGCCCGGCGAGGTGGATAAATTCGTCCGAAGCGACGGTGAAACGTCCATCGGCGTCCATGTCCCAGACGAAGCGCAATGGGTGGCGACGGTCCGGCATGGATAGCGGATCCGCGGTCCGCGCGCGGGAGTGCGGGCCGATTGCGCCAGCAGCAGTCGGCGCGGCCGGCCTCTCGCTCCCTGGCGCCGTCATGGCAGCAGCCGCAGCATTTGCCGTGGCAAGAGCCACGGCTGGTTTCTGCATAATGACGAGCAGAACGGTGCTGGACTCTTGGCCGAGACGAAGAGCGAGAACTTCGCAGGGCTCGCCGTGCAGGCGCGTGCTTTCCGTGGCCGCGCCGGTTAGGAGGGCAGTGACTGCAGTCTCAAGCCCAGGCGTGTCCAACCCTGTAGCGCCGCCAAGCCGCTTGTGTCCCGCGGCATTGCTGTAGAGCAGCTGGCCATCGGGCAGAAAGACCGCAATCGCTTCGTCATCATCGTCGAATAGGCGCCGCACGCGCTCGGTGAGCGTCAGTGCCGGCCCCGCTCGCTCGGCCGCCGCGATCAGCACTGCGCCTCGGCCGTCCTCGGCAACAATGCGCGAACAGATGCAGGTCAGAGGCCGCCCCATTGTGCCACCGAGGCCGCGCAATCGTTCGAGGCGCTCTTGGCCGCCAGACGGCAGCGTCGCAGCCAAACGGATCACCTGGGCGGCGGGAAGGTCCGTGG